>DASSGJ010000525.1:0-6008 GCA_035693545.1 Candidatus Acidiferrum sp. | reverse complement strand
AGCGCGGCGATCACCATGCGGCATGCGGCCCGCACTTCCTCGCGTCTCCCCGGGCGGTTATCCGTTTCCTTGACAGCGGGAGGAACACGCTTCTGAAGCGACGCGAATGTCTTGCCATAGCCCCGCCATCGCAGCGACCATCGCAGCCACGGCAACAGAATCGAGGCGCGCCGGAACATTCGCCGCGACGCCGGATCCAGGGCCCTATATCGTTGAAGTGGTTCCCACATCCGCGGGTAACACTTCCAGCAGGCCGTTTTCCACAAGCCCGCTCAAAAGTTGCGTGAGGTGATTCCGCAGGATTTCCGGTTCCACCTCATACTCTTCCTGAAGTTTCTCCAACGCCAAAGCGATGTACGGTTGCGAAGTAACCAATTCCCACATTCGCGTGCCTGTGGCATCCAGGCCGAAATAGCGCTCGCTTTCCAGATTCAGCAGCACCGATTCCCCGTCGAGGTGCCGGATCAGCACGTGGGGCGGCACAACCGCGCGCATAGTCAACTCGACCATCAATGGCTCCTGGCTGGGGATGTGCATTCCGGGATTACATCGGTATCTTACCGGGGTTTGATTCGATCCGCCATGTTCTGCGGGCACGGCTCCGCATCCCGGCGCATTGTTTTCCGGCTACAGACAAGCTATAAATTCGAGAGTGTCCGACCCCGCGATCATTCTGGATTCCCTGGAGAAATGGTTTCCACCGGCGCTTAGTGGCTGGCGCGCTTACCTTCAACCGTTCGCTCCTCCAACCTCACCCGCGCTGCGGGGAATCTCGCTGGAAGTCCGGCAAGGCGAAGCAGTGGCTTTGCTCGGCGCCAACGGTGCCGGCAAAACGACTTTGCTGCGGATCGTGGCCACGCTGCTCCTGCCGACGCGCGGCACAGCTTCCCTGGCCGGACACGATACTGCGCGTGAACCAGCGGCCGTGCGAAGGCAGATCGGCTACCACGCGGGCAGCGACCTCGGCTTCTACGCGCGGCTGACCGGGCGGCAGAATCTGCGCTTTTTTGGCCGCCTGAACCATCTCCCGGATGAATTCAGCGTCAGCCGGATCGAAAGCCTCAGCGAACGGTTCGGTTTGGGACACGCGCTGGACCGCCAGGCACGCGCGCTTTCTTCCGGCACCATCCAGCGGCTGAGCCTGATCCGCGCCCTGCTGCATCAACCCAAAGTATTGCTGCTGGATGAACCGACGCGCAGCCTGGACGCTATCGCCGCCGCGGATTTCCGGCATTTCCTGAAAACCGAAGTCCTGGCGCGGAAAGATACGTCGATGCTCTTCGCCTCGCACACCATGCAGGAGATCGAACTGCTCGCCGACCGCGTCGCGATTCTGGATGAAGGCAAGCTTCTCGCCTTCGATACCCCAACCTCTCTACGGGCCCGGACATTGTCTTCTTCCCTGGAGGAGGCGTTCGCGCGGATCACCAGGCGCCGGCTCTATTCCGCTCCGGAGGCCGCTGCGGAATGAGACAAATCCTCCGCGACATCTTTCTGTTCTTTCAGCGCGATCTCCGGATCGCCAGCACATACCGCAGTCCATTTATTCTGGAAGCAGTGGAAGCGCTTTTCGGCGCCGCGATGTTTTATTACGTGGCCCGTTTCGTGGACTCACCTGCCTTGCGCGATGCTCTTCCGCAGGGAAAAACGTATTTCGCCTATTCGCTGGCGGGCTTCGTTTTCTTTGACTATTTGAACGCCGCCCTGGACACGTTTGACCGCAGTCTTCAGGAAGCGCGAGACGCAGGGACGCTGGAGCCTCTGCTGGTCACGCAGGTTTCTTTGCCGGTCATCCTGATCGGCTCGGCGTTTTATCCCTTTGCCGCCACGACGCTGCGCATCGCGGTCTATCTCGGCTGGGCAGCGGTGCTGTTTGATTTTCCTTTGCACGCGGCGAACTGGCTGGCCGTACTCGCCGTTCTTCTGACAACGTTGCTGGCTTTTTCCGGCTTGGGCGTGCTCTCCGCGGCATACCTCTTGCTCTTCAAACGGGGGAATCCCGCGAAGTGGTTCATCCTCGGCGTTTCGAGCGTTGCGGGCGGCATGCTTTTTCCGGTGAGCATCCTGCCCCCCTGGTTGCAAGTCGTCGCCCGCCTGAACCCGGTCACCTACGCCATGGACGCTATGCGCGGCGCACTTCTGGACGGCGCAGGCATCCTCTCTATTAGCCGCCCCTTGTTGCTCCTGCTGGCGTTCGCCGCCGTCCTTCTTCCCTCGTCGGTTCTGATTTTCTCCTGGGCGCTTCGCCGCACAAAAGTTACCGGCACACTCACGCATCGCTAAAAAGGAAAAAGCCCCGGCGAACCGGGGCCTTTTCAGAAGTGCCGTTGGAATTCGAGCTTTGGATTTACGGTTTCTTTTTCTTGCTGCCGACTTTGGTCTCGATTCCGCCGGTCATCTGTTGCAGTTGCTCCAGACCTGCCTTGGCCTGTGCGCCCCACTGGCCGCTCGGGTCGAGATCGATGGCTTTCTGATAAGCCTCAATCGTGCCCGGCAACGGATGCACTTCAATTTTGTCGCCCGACGTCTTGAACACACTCGGGTCGGACATCATACAGGTTGCCAGCAGGTACCAGGCCTGAGAGTTCTTGGGATCCAACTCCGTGGCCTTCTTCAGAGGCTCGATCGCCTCGACCTTTCGGTCTGCCTGATACAGGCTGATGCCGAAGTTCCGCCACGCCATGGCCGCGTTCGGTGGATCAAGCTCCGCGCACTTGGTGTAGGCCGCGCGGGCTTCGTCGATCTTTCCCGTGCGCCCTAAAAGGTTTCCCAGATTGTTGTAGTAGCTCGGATTGTCCGGCTTTGCCGCGATCGCCTGCTGGTACGCATTGATCGCTTCGTCGTTGCGCCCCGCCAGGTCGTAGGCTTCGCCCATGCGTGCCCAGAAGAGATGAATGTTCGGATCTTTTTCCGGCGCCACCTTCAAGCCATCCTGAAACGTCGTAACGGCCTGGGTGGAAAGGTCGGCGATCTTGGCCTTGATCGCATCCTTTTCTTCCGGCTTTGCTTTCGTCAGTTCGGCTTTCGCAGCGCGCTCCTGATCCAGCAGAGCTACTCCCTTGGAGAACTGTTCTTTCATTCCCTGGAATTTTTTCTGCTCGGCCTGTTGCTGTTTGTATTTCGCTGCGGCTTCGGGGTTCTGTTTCTCCAGAATTTCCTTGAAGTTGATGTTGATTGGCGGAGTATCCGCTCCCCGCACATCCACCGGAACATCGAAAGGGGTTTGCATTTGCGGTGGCTGCACGGTGAACGTATATTTCCCGTTCTTCAGCCCCGTAAAGGAGAATTTCCCGGCCGCATCCGTCTTCGATTCAGATGTCACACCCTGCTCGCTCTTGATCTTCACCGGAAGATTGGCCCACGGATTGCCATCAAAATCGATGAGCGAGCCGGTTATCTTTCCTTCTTGTTGCGCAGGCGTGCGCGTGGCAAAGCATCCCAGCACTCCAAGCGCCAGGATTGCGGCGAGCGCGTACGTCTTCGTCCATTTCACCATGCCCCATTCTCCTTTTTTGTGGAGGAGCGCCGGCCTCGGTCGCTGGCCGGTTTCGACCATTATCTCTCATCTCGCCCGGAATCCAAGTGCCGCAAACCTATTTTGCCGCCCCGGCACGGGATTCCGGCCGGTAGGCGATCGGGTCGCGAACGCCCGCCTCGGCAAACGCCCGCAACCGCAGCAGGCAGCTGTCGCAGGTTCCGCAAGCCAATTCCTCTCCCTGATAGCAGGACCATGTCAATTGCAGCGGCGCGCCGAGTTCCACTCCGCGGCGGATAATCTCGCTTTTTTTCAAGCGAATCACCGGCGTCACGATCTCTATCTTCGTCTCAGGACGCGTTCCACGGCGAATTAACTCCTGAAAGGCTTCGTAATACTCCGGCCGGCAATCGGGATAGCCCGAGCTGTCTTCCGCGACGGCCCCGATGTAGATGGCGCCTGCGCCGGTCGCTTCCGCCCAACTGACGGCGACGCTCAAAAAATGTGCGTTGCGAAAGGGGACGTAGGTGACCGGGATCGCGCTGCCGCCCGGCCCCTGCGCGCCGAGCTCATTTTCAGGAACAGCGATTTTCGCATCGGTCAGCGCCGAACCTCCGATGGCCCGAAAATAATCAAGCCGGACGACCAGCGTCTCTCGTATCTCGTAAAATCCTGCGATTTCGGAAAAGGCTCGAATTTCCCGCGCCTCGGTGCGCTGCCCATAACTGGCATGTAGCAGTCCCACGCGGCCTTTCCCATGCCTGCGGATGGCTTCGGCTGCACTTACGCACGAATCCATGCCCCCACTCAGCAGAACGATGGCATCCACTTTTCCCATGAATCCGTTTCCTCGACGATTGCTTTAGACGCCGCGCATGGCGGGGTCCCACACAATCTTGTGAAGCTGCAGGCCGAGCCGGACTTGCAATCCGTCCTCGAGCATCCACTCAACCAGCTCCCGCGGTTCCAGGCCACTCCATTTTCCGTTTGGATCGTCGTGAACCGGCGAGAACAGCACCTCGCGCACCCGCTCCGAAAGCCGGTGTTCACGGCTGAAGTCGCGCGCAAATTCATAATCTTTGCGGCTGGAAATGACAAATTTTACTTCGTCGTTGGCGCTCAATTCTTCCAGATTCCTCGGGTCAAACGTGTCCGGCTCGCCCGAGTCCGGACATTTCACATCCACAATCTTGATGACTTGCTTGGGCAAGCGTCCGATGAAGCGCTCTCCGCTGGTTTCAATCAGCACCGTGTAACCGGCCGCGAGCAGCCGCTCAGCCAGGGGATAAATCTCTTCCTGCAGCAGCGGCTCTCCGCCGGTAAGTTCAACCAAAGAGATTCCCGCGGCGCTGCCGTCCGTGCGGCGGCTGAGCGCTTCCACGCGCTCCATCGCTTCGTCGACGGTCACCTTTTGCCCGCCGTGGAATGCGTACGCGGTATCACACCAGGTGCAACGCAAGTTGCAGCCGGTGAGCCGGACGAAGATACACGGCAGTCCCGCTCGCGTTCCTTCGCCCTGGATGGATTTGAAAATTTCCGTGATGAACATGTAAGACCCTGTTTCAACCTGCCGCTTCAGCCGGCGGCCGCTAGCTGCCGGACTTCGCTTTCTTACCGGATCGCTTCGAAAGCCAGAAAATGATGCCAAAAAACAGCGCCATAGCGCCGATCAACCGCGGATACCCGGGCGAGAAACCCATCATCCGCAACACAACAATGTAGCCGATGGCCACCAGCAGCGCCGGAATCAGGATGATCAGAAGTGAACGGTTCATTGCGTCGCCTGTTCCCGCCTTTGCCGCTACGGCTGATAGCGCGCCATTGCGGTGTCGGTCTCCCAGATCACCACATCCTTCAATTTCGCTCCCGGCGGCAAGCCGGTCAGCTGGCTGGTCAGATTCTCGTAAAAATATTTCGCCAGATTTTCCGCCGACGGGTTCACGGTCGTAAACGGCTCGAGATCATTGATGAACTGGTGATCCAGGCGCGCGATCAGTCCGCGCATCACATGCTTTAATTGCGTGAAATCGATCAGCAACCCGATGTTATCGAGTTGTGGCCCTTCCAGCGTCACCTGCACGCGGTAATTATGCCCGTGGGGATTCTCGCACTTGCCCTTGTACCCGCGCAGGGCGTGCCCCGACGAAAACGTATCTTCCACACTGACTTGAAACATAGCTGGCTTTCTCTTCCTCTTCTTCTTCCCTGGGGCCTGGGGACGATGCTTTCAGGCAGGGCTGGCCGCGGACAGGAACCGGGAGACGTCCTCCAGATCGTTGGTCCTCCGGTAGCGGGGCAGCGACTCCAAGAAAATTTTACCATAGGGCATCCGCTGGATTCGCGTGTCGAGCAAGGCCAGCACGCCGCGGTCGGTTTTAGCGCGAATCAGACGTCCAAAGCCCTGTTTCAGCGCCAACACGGCTTCCGGCACCTGGAATTCGGAGAAGGGGTTACGGCCTTCGTCCTGCAACGCGCGGACCCGTGCAGCCACGATGGGGTCGCTGGGCACGGCGAACGGCAAGCGGTCCACAAT
>DASSGJ010000524.1:0-9853 GCA_035693545.1 Candidatus Acidiferrum sp. | reverse complement strand
GCGTATGACTTGACCCGCCAGCACAAGGGTGAACCTCTTGGCGAGCGTATCGCTGTGAGCGGCCGCGTGATGGATGAGGATGGCCGCCCGATCCGCAATACGCTGGTCGAAATCTGGCAGGCCAACGCGGCCGGCCGATACCTGCACAAGAATGACCAGCACCACGCGCCGCTGGATCCGAATTTCACCGGCGAAGGGCGCACCTTCACCGACGATGATGGCCGCTACCGTTTTGTGACGGTTCAACCTGGTGCCTACCCATGGAAGAATCATTACAACGCCTGGCGGCCCCAGCACATTCACTTTTCACTTTTCGGGCCGGCGTTCGCCACCAGGCTCGTCACTCAAATGTACTTTCCCGGCGATCCCCTGCTCGAATTTGATCCCATCTTTCATGGAGTTCCCGACGAAGCGGCGCGCCGCCGATTGGTTTCATCTTTCGACTGGCTGAGCACAGAAGCCGATCTTTTGCTGGGTTTCCGGTTTGATATTGTTTTGCGCGGGCGTAACGCCACGCCGATGGAGCGTTGAGATGCCCGGGCACTGGACACCTTCGCAGACCGTTGGCCCCTTTTTCAGCATCGGCCTCGAACATATGAATCGTCCGGATCTCGCCAAAGGCAGCGCCGGCGAACGAGTCACGATTCAAGGCTGCGTGCTCGACGGAGACGGTCAACCGGTCCCCGACGCCATTCTGGAGATCTGGCAAGCCGACGCCGATGGCCGTTATCATCACCCCGAGCACGATGGCTCAAAAGGTGCAAATTCATTTTTCGGCTTCGGACGCATTCCCACCGACGAGCAAGGAAGGTTTTCGTTCACAACCATCAAGCCCGGACCCGTCCACGGCCCGGAAGGCAAAACCCACGCCCCGCACCTGCAGCTTTCGATTTTCATGCGCGGGCTCTTGAAGAGACTTGTAACGCGGCTCTATTTTCCGGAAGACCCGCTGAATGCTTCCGATCCCGTTTTGCAGCTCGTACCGGAATCCCGGCGCAAGACTTTGATCGCTCGTCCGCTAGGGCTAAAGGACAACATCTTGGAGTGGAACGTGTGCTTGCAAGGTGACAACGAAACGGTATTCTTTGATTGCTGAAACGCGGAGCCAATCGCACGAATGAAACTCTTCGACAAATTGTTTCGCTACGAAGCGATCGACCGGATCTTCTCCGATGAAGCATACCTGCAAAGCCTCCTCGAGTTCGAAGCCGCGCTCGCCCGCGCCGAGGCAAAAGCCGGCGTGATTCCTACTGCGGACGCGCCCACCATCGTCGCCGCCTGCAATGCCGCTCTGTATAACGTCGAGGAGCTCGCCGCGCAAGCTGCGCTCTCCGGCAACGTGGCGATTCCCCTCGTCAAGAAACTTACCGAGCTGGTTGCAAAACAGAATAAAGACGCGGCGCGATTCGTTCACTGGGGCGCTACCAGCCAGGACGCGATGGACACCGCCGTCGTCCTGCAGCTTCGCCGGGCACTGGAAGTGATGGATCAGGATCTCGCCCGCTTGACTACAACGTTGGCGGCCCTCGCCGACAAATATCGCGCCACTCCCATTGCCGCACGCACTTGGATGCAGCAAGCCCTGCCGACTACCTTCGGCTTCATCGTTGCCGGCTGGCTGGACGCCATTCTCCGCCACCGCGCTCGGCTTTCGGATTTGCGCGCGCGCAATCTGACGCTGCAATTCGGCGGAGCGGTCGGCACGCTGGCCGCGCTTTCCGGTCGAGGCCCTACCGTTGCGAAAGCGCTGGCCGAGGAGCTTCGACTGCCTCTGCCTCCAATTCCCTGGCACTCGCACCGTGACCGGATCGTGGAAGTTGCGGCCGCGCTTGGCCTTTGCACAGGAACGCTGGGCAAAATCGCACGCGACATTTCACTCCACGCCCAAACCGAAATCGCCGAACTCGCCGAGCCCGCCGGCGACAGCCGCGGCGGTTCTTCCACCATGCCGCAGAAGCGCAATCCCGTGACTTGCGCAACGGTGCTTGCGGCGGCTCAACGCGTGCCCGGACTTCTTTCGACCATGTTTTCCTCCATGGTTCAGGAACAACAGCGCGGCCTCGGCGGCTGGCAAGCGGAATGGGAAACCCTCCCAGAAATTGTCAGCTTCTCTGGCGGCGCGTTGCATCATCTTTCCGAAATGCTCCCGGGGCTCCATGTTGATGCAAAACGCATGCTGAAGAATCTCGATGCCACGCGCGGCCTGATTTTCTCCGAAGCCGTTACCATGGCGCTCGGCGAGCGCCTGGGAAAAATGCCCGCACACATGTTGGTTGAAGCCGCCTGCAAAAAGGCAAGTGCCGAAAATCTCCATTTGAAGGATGTTTTGCTCAAGGAAAGCGGCATTCACGGTTACTTGACTCCCGCGGATATTGAAGGGCTCTTCGACGTTCGCGATTATCTGGGTAGCGCGGAAGATTTCATTCAGCGCGTTTTGGCGGAAGCAGGCAGCAGAGCAACCGCCAACTGAGCAAAGGAAGACGGCTATGGCATTTCTTAAATTGGATGATGGACAACTTTTCTATCAGTGGGACGGGCTGGAAAACAGGCCTGTCCTCGTTTTCTCGAATTCGCTCGGCTCCACGCACCGCATGTGGGATCCCCAGATGGAAGCCTTCACGCCCCACTTCCGCGTTCTGCGCTATGACGGCCGGGGCCACGGGCAATCGAGCGCAACCCCCGGGCCTTACGCCATCGAACAGCTCGCCGGTGATGTGCTGAAACTTCTCGACGCCTTGCGGCTGGACCGCGTTTATTATTGCGGCCTTTCCATGGGCGGACTGATCGGAATGCATCTTGGCGCAGCGCACGCCTCCCGCCTCCACAAGATGGTCCTCTGCAATACAGCGGCGAAGATCGGCACTCCCGACG
Source organism: Candidatus Acidiferrum sp. (assembly GCA_035693545.1). Lineage (GTDB taxonomy): Bacteria > Acidobacteriota > Terriglobia > Acidiferrales > UBA7541 > Acidiferrum. The sequence goes on along the minus strand of DASSGJ010000524.1, from coordinate 6,982 downwards.
TGTGGAACGCGCGCATCACGGCCGTGCAGGCGGGAGGAATGAAAGCCGTCGCCGGCGCTGTCGTCGATCGCTGGCTGACGGCAGGGTTTCGTTCGGCGCACCCCGGCGAAACGGCCAATGTTCTTTCCATGCTGGAGACCTGCAATCCAGCGGGCTACGCGGCAACTTGCGCCGCCGTGCGCGACGCGGACTTCCGGCAAATCCTCGGCGCCGTCAATGTACCAACGCAAGTCGTCGCAGGCACACATGATCCGGCCACCCCTGCTGCCGACGGCCGCGCGCTCAGCGAGCAGATTCGCGGCGCAAAATACACAGAGCTTGCCGCGGCGCACCTTTCCAACATCGAGGCCCGCGAGGAATTTAATCGCGAAGTCTTGGCTTTTCTGAAGTCCCAGGGAGCGCACGGATGAATGACCGCGAGCGGCACAAAAAAGGAATGCAGGTCCGCAAACAGGTGCTGGGCAAGGCTCACGTGGATCGCGCGGAAGCCGGGAAAACCAAATTCAACGCGCCGTTTCAGGATTTGATCACCCGCTATGCCTGGGGGGAAATCTGGACGCGTCCCGGCCTGCCCCGAAAGACGCGGAGCATGATCACCATCGCGATGATGGTGGCGCTGAACCGGACGGAGGAGTTGAAACTACATCTCCGCGCTTCGCTAAACACCGGCGTATCCCGCGAAGAGCTTCAGGAAGTGCTGCTGCAAACAGCGATCTACTGTGGCGTTCCCGCGGCAAACCATGCGTTCCAGGTTGCCGAAGAAATCTTCAAGGAATCGCGGGCTTAGCGGCGCCGTCAGGCGGTGACTGGCACTTCCGCCAGAATGTCGCTGACCCATCGCACTGCTTTCAAATACAGATCCGGCAGAAAATTCTCGTGCAGTCCGCACCGCCGGCAGGATTCTTCCAATTGTTCCCAGGTGCCGGATTCGTAGTCGAGAACCACTTCAAAGATAGGGCGGTAACGGCTGGTTCGGCCAAGCAGGGCCTTCTTGATTTCGTCGTCAACGGTAATGTCCTGCAGGACCACGGCCATCGGAACGTTCAGCAGCACATCCATCACGGAAAGCAAACCCATCAGAAACACTTCGTTCGCCTCGCGAATCATGCCCACTTTCTGGGCAATCAGTTCGCAAAAGATTGCGCGCAAAAGGGGAAGCCGAAGCAGGCTGTCGGCAACGGAGTCGCCGAGCGCCGCTACGCTAACCAGCGAAATCCACTTTCGCATGGCCAGTTCGCCAAGCAGGCCTAAAGCGTGTGGGATCGAGTGAATCTCCGCGCGAAACGCGAATGCCGCGGAATTCAGGTAACGCAGCAGCCGGTAGCTGAGCGAAACATCTCGCTTGAAAATGTCCGATATTTTGTGGAGATTGAAAGTTGGCTCATTCGCGGCTTGCAGCAGTTGCAGGTACACGGTTTTGTTCGCGGGCACGCTGCGCCGCCCGACAATCTGCGGCCGGCAGAAAAAATATCCCTGAAAAAAGTCGTAACCGATCTCCCGGCAGCCCTGGAACTGCTGGTCCGTCTCCACCTTCTCCGCGATCGCGGGAATGCCGCGCTTATGGCACTCGTGCACCACGCGCTTTTGCTCCTCCATGCTCATCAGCAGGACGTCAATTTTCACGAAATCGGCGACGTCCAGCAGCGGTCGCGTTTCCGGCAAATCGCAATAATCGTCCAGAGCCAGCCGGTAACCCAGATCTTTCATCCGTTTGCACGCGCTCAGCACCTCTGTGTCCGGCGCAACGGTCTCCAAAATTTCTCCAACCACCAATTCTCGCGGCATCAGGGTCAGATAATCTTTCACCAGAAAATCCCGCGTACAGTTCACGAAAGCCGGCAGACCATCGGTCATCGTCCGGATACCCATTAGAAAAAGTTCGTCCATCGCATTTTCGGAAACCGGGGAATCCGGATTCGGCCGGCAATAATTTTCCGGGCCATAACGCGAGAGGATTTCGTAGGCGTAAAGATGCCGTTCGTGGGTCAGAATCGGTTGCCGTGCGAGAAAGCGATTCAAACTTTCAAGTGTGGCCATAGTCGGTAGCGGTTGCGCCCGCACAATTCCGTTTGGTTTTTAGTGCACGGCACGGGCCAACGTAACCCAGCGATTTTTTCCTGTAGGCAGCCAGCCCCCATGAGACACGGAGCCAACGCGTGCGCCATGTGGGAGTTCCCGATTTCCGGGTTGAGAAGTCGCAAGCAACGGAATCTCACCCTCGTAAGGGAGTGAGTCAGAAAAGAAAGCCGTGTTCGGCTTTGGAACAGCCAGCTTGCTCAACAAACTGAATCCACGGCATTTCTGTGGAACGTGGCGTGCACTCATTCGCTTGCGGTCCGACCACATATCGAGTGACATCATTGTGGAGCAGCCGGCCGGAAATTGCTGCGATGGAGCAAAGCTTGAATCCAGTGACCTACAACATCCTCACGCAGCGAATCAAGAAACTTGGGAACTTGCCTGCTATGCCCGCGGTACTTTCCCGCCTTTGTGAAGCATTAAGCCAGCAGAGCAATCAGATCGACGTCGAGAAGGTCATCGGCGAAATTTCCTGCGACAAGTCACTCGCCGCGCAATGCCTGCGTATGGCCAATTCGGCACTGTTCCGGCAACGCGGCGATGTATCGGGCGTGCGGGAAGCAGTGTTTGCCCTGGGATTGTGGCGCATCCGGGACCTTGCGTTTTCGTGCAGCCTGCCGATGATGTTTTCAAATCTGAAAAGCACCGTCGGAAAAGAGGTGTTCTGGCGGCACGCCTTGGGAACTGCCATCGTCGCGCAAGGCTTGGCGCTTGAACTGGGAGCCAAGGGATTGGAGGAAATTTACCTTGCCGGTCTGCTCCACGATATCGGGATCCTCGTCAACGGAGTCCTTTTCACAAATGAGTTTGGCGATGTGCTCGAGCAAGCAATAAAAAAGAGAGTGCCCATTGAGGAAGTGGAGCAAAGCACTCTAGGATTTTCTCATGCCGAAAGCGGTAGAATCCTGGCGGAACTCTGGAGGCTGCCTGTTGAACTATCGGAAGTAATCGAACACCATTGCCGCCCGCAAGATCAGCAACCCGCAAGCGATGTCACCCTTCTGGTACATTCGGCTGACCTGGCCTGTCAGAAACTTGGCATGGGATATGGCTACGAACTTGAGTCCGATGAATCGGCTTCACTGACGCGCATCTGGGAACCACTATGCCCGCGATTTCCAATCGCTCAAGCATATCGCGAAGAGACGTATACCCAATTGCTGATTCATCTGGTGTCGGAGGCGGACATTCTGGCGGACCACGTTTTTACGCCGCACATGGCAACGGCGCAAGAAGTCCCCTGCGACACCCATTCACAATAATCGCAATCTGAATCAATCATTGAAAACGTTCGCTCGGAGCGTGTAGGAGCTCAGTACCTTCATATAATTCCCCCGCTCAAACGCCGTGGGGTCGGCTACCGCTCCGTGGCTCATGCTGCCGCACATTTGCTGGATGGAAACGTATTCATGCTCGTCCAGCCAGCGATTCACTTCAGACAGCACATGTGCCGCATGATGCACGCCGTTGCGGAGCAGCGCCGAAGTCATGAATGCAACTTTTGCGCCGGCAAGAATACATTTCAAGAGGTCGCCTGCCGAATGCACTCCTCCCGTAATCCCGAGGTCTGCCTGAACGTGGCCATACAAAAGAGCTGTCCAGTGCAGGCGCATCGAAAGCTCTTCCGGCCGGCTCAACACCAGGCTGGGCACAACTTCCAGTTCCTCGATGTCAAAATCCGGCTGGTAGAAGCGGTTGAACAGAACAATTCCGTTGGCGCGCGCTTCATCAAACCGCACGCCCATGTTCGCCGGCGCGCTGAAAAAGGGAGACAACTTTACGGCCAGCGGGATGCGGATACTGCGCTTCAGGTGGCGAACCAGGTCAATGTAGTTTTTTTCCACTTCGCTGCTGCTGACGGCGGGATCCGTGGTGATCGAATAAATGTTCAGCTCGATGGCGTCCGCGCCGGCTTGTTCCATGAGCTTTGCATACTGCAGCCAGCCGCCGTCGGAAATGCCGTTCAGGCTCGCGATAATCGGAATCCCCACGCTTTCTTTCGCGTGGCGGATCAGTTCCAGGTAACCGTCGGGGCCCAGGTTATAGGTTTGCAGATCCGGGAAAAAATTTGCCGATTCCGGAAAACTTTCGGCACCGCGCGCGAGATCGTAATCCACGGTCATGCTTTCCAGTTCGAGCTGCTCTTCAAAAAGGGAAGGCAGAACTACTCCGGCAATTTCGTTATCTTCCAGGCGCTTGATGTGGTCGACGGATTCACATAACGGCGAAGCGGAAGCCAGCAGCGGTGATTTCAGATCCAGTCCCAGGTACTTCGTTCGCAGGTCGCTCATTCTTCTTCGCCTCTCTTCTTTGCGGGTTCGGGCGTGGTTTCCGGATCTACAGGCGCAATGCGTTGCGATTCGCCGTCAGCGGCCATAGCCGCGCGGTTCGAATAGACACCCCACTGGCGCTCGACATCGGCTTGGGCGATTTTCAGCAGCTCGCGCGCCGCCTCCGGATCGCTGCGCACCAGCATGGTGTAGCGCGCTTCCTGATACGCGTATTGTTTCAGCGAAATGCTCGGGGCTTTGGAATCAAGCTGGAATGGGTTCTTTCCCTCCAGGCGCAGCGCGGGATTGTATCGCATCAACGGCCAGTAGCCGGAGAGCACCGCTTTTTTCTGCTGCTCCAGGCCCATGGACATATCGTAGCCATGCGCGATGCAGTGGCTATACGCAATAATCAACGAGGGACCGTCGTGCGCTTCGGCTTCCTGAAATGCCTTCACCGTGTGCGTGTCGCCCGCTCCCATGGCCACGCGCGCCACATAGACCGAGCCGTAGCTGACCGCCTCCATCGCGAGATCTTTTTTCCCGGTATGTTTTCCGCCGCTGGCGAATTTCGCCACAGCTGCGCGCGGCGTGGCCTTGGACATTTGTCCGCCGGTGTTCGAATAAACCTCGGTGTCGAGCACAAGAACATTGATGTTGCGGCCGGAACCCAAAACGTGATCCAGGCCGCCGAACCCGATGTCGTACGCCCAGCCATCCCCGCCCACAAGCCAGACGCTGCGGCGCACCAACGCGTCGGCAACAGGCAAGAGGCCATACGCTTCCGCCGAGGTAAGCCCCTGAAGTTTTTTCTTCAACTCGTGGACTCGCTTGCGCTGCTCTTCTATGCCGGTTTCTTTGGATTGGTCGGCTTCCAGGATGCCTCTGACCAGTTCATCCCCAAGCTGCGCCCCGAGCCGGGAAACCAGTTCACGCGCATATTGGGCCTGCTGGTCAACCGCAAGCCGCATTCCCAGGCCAAATTCGGCGTTGTCTTCAAACAGCGAATTGGACCACGAAGGGCCGCGGCCGGCGGAGTTTGAGGAATACGGCGTGGTCGGCAAATTTCCGCCGTAAATCGAAGAACAGCCTGTGGCGTTGGCAATCAGCAGGCGGTCGCCGAAGAGTTGCGTGAGCAATTTGATGTAAGGAGTTTCGCCGCACCCCGCACAGGCGCCGGAAAATTCGAAAAGCGGCTCCAGAAGTTGGGCGTCTTTCACCTGGGTATGCGAAAGTTTGTGGCGGTCAAACTCCGGCAACGAAAGGAAGAAATCCCAATTCACGCTTTCCGGCTGGCGGAGCGGGGCTTGCTCCTCCATGTTGATGGCTTTGTGTTTGACCTCGCTCTTGCTTTTCGCTGGGCAGATTTCCACGCAAAGCCGGCATCCAGTGCAATCCTCCGGCGCCACCTGCAGCGTGTAACGAAGACTCTCGAATTCGCGCCAACGCGGTTTCGCGGACTTGAACGTCAGCGGCGAATGCTGCAATTCCGAAGAATCGTAAACCTTGGCGCGAATCACGGCGTGCGGGCAAACCAGCACGCATTTGCCGCACTGGATGCAGAGATCCACATCCCACACCGGGATCTCCTTGGCGATGTTTCGCTTTTCCCACCGAGCGGTTCCCGTAGGAAAAGTGCCGTCAAGCGGCATCGCGCTCACCGGCAGGGAATCGCCGTTTCCAGTGACCAGCGTGCCCAGCACGTTGCGGACAAATAGCGGCGCCTGCGGCGAAACCGCAGGAAGCATGTCGAAGAGAGCGGTAACCCGGTCGGGGATCTTGACTTCGCTGAGATGTGCCAGCGCCCGGTCCACCGCCGCGTAATTCTTCTGTACCACGGCTTCTCCGCGTTTGCCGTAAGTATCCAGAATTGCTTTTTTGATGGCCACGATAGCCTCTTCGCGCGGCAAGACGCCGCTGATGGCAAAGAAGCAGGTCTGCATAATGGTGTTGGTGCGGTTGCCCATGCCGGCGTCGCGCGCGACCTTGTATCCATCGATCACATAGAAACGCAATTTCTTCTTGAGAATCGTTTCCTGCACTTGCCGGGGAATGTGGCTCCAGATTTCCTCGGGACCAAACGGAGAGTTCAGGAGGAACGTCGCCTTATCTTCCGCCGCGGCCAACACGTCAATGCGGTCAAGAAACTGGAATTGGTGGCAAGCCACGAAATTCGCGCGGCTGATAAGATACGTGGAACGAATCGGATCCGGGCCAAAGCGCAGGTGCGACACCGTAACCGCTCCGGCTTTTTTCGAGTCGTACACGAAATAACCCTGCGCGTAGTTGTTCGTTCCCTTCCCGATGATTTTGATGGAGTTCTTGTTAGCGCCCACGGTGCCGTCGGAACCCAAGCCGTAGAACAGGGCGCGGACCGTGCGCGGATCTTCCGTCGAAAAGGCCGGATCGTAAGCAAGGCTCGTGTGCGTCACATCGTCGTGTATTCCGACCGTAAAATGATTCTTCGGCTCGGCCTTCTTTAGTTCGTCGAATACCGCCTTCACCATGGCGGGCGTGAATTCTTTTGACGAAAGTCCATAGCGTCCGCCGATCACCCGTGGGATTGTCGCGGTCGGATGCGCGGCGTAGCGCTCCATGTAAACGCTCAGGACGTCTTGATAAAGCGGCTCGCC
>DASSGJ010000523.1:0-2604 GCA_035693545.1 Candidatus Acidiferrum sp. | reverse complement strand
AAGCGGAGGCGTGGGCACAGCGGCCGCGCAATTCGCTCGCGCGATGGGGATGATTGTTTTTGGCACTGCGGGTACGCAGAAAGGCATGGACCTGGCGAAGAAAGAGGGCGCGCATCAGGCTTTCGACCACAGCAAGCCGGGATACGTGGACGAAATTACCAAGGCGACCGGCGGGCGCGGCGTGGACGTAATCCTGGAGATGCTCGCCAATGTAAATCTCTCCGCCGATTTAAAATTGCTGGCGATGAACGGACGCGTGATCATCATCGGCAACCGCGGCGAAATCACCATCAACCCGCGCGACCTGATGGCACGACGTGGCACAGCCAGGGGCTTTACCCTCTGGGCCGCGACGGAAACCGAACAGGTGGAAATTCACGCCGCGATCGGCGCTGGACTGGAAAACGGCACTTTGCGGCCGATCGTCGGGAAAGAACTCCCGCTGAAAGAAGCGGCAAAAGCGCACGTGGACGTCCTCGCGCCCGGAGCCCACGGCAAGATTGTCCTGATCCCCTGATTTTTGTTTTCAAGTCGACATCACTTCGCTCAACAAAACCATCCGGTACCAGTACGCCGACAAGCGTGCGCGGCGTCACATTAACAGACGACCGAAACGCGTAACGTAGTCAGGCATAGATCACACGCTGCGGCAAGGTTCCATAGGCGCGGTTTTCGCAAATTTGAAAACAGGAATCGAACATGAAGCTCCCTTATTTTCTGTTGTGGCTTGCCGGCGGCGGCCTTGTGCTGGTTGAAATCTATTTTTGCTCGAGCCTGCTCCGGTTTTCCCAGGTGCATGAAGACGCGCAAGACCAACAGTTGTGGGAACTCCTGCTGCGTTACGACCAGCGGTAATTCCTGACGCCGGAGCAAAACATTAATCTCCGCGCTTGAACTCTGCGGGAATCCGCGTTTAGCGAACTCGCGCGAACTCAGCCGATCCGCCTTCTCTCGCCCCGCGGTGCATCAGCCACTCCCCGATCAGCAAGCCATAAAATGGTACGTAAACCAGCCACTGCAGCTTCGGATCGAATTTGAACTGGCCCAGAATGCCGTAGCCGATGAGGACGTTGTAAGACAGGAATTGCAGCACGGTCACCAGCAGCCACGCCGGGTTTGGAAAAAAACACAGCAACGGAACAATCCACGTGAAATACCACGGATAGCCATTGGGCCAGAACGCCAGGCTGGTTCCGATCAGCAGATAAGCCGCGCGCGCCGGTTCGGCGCGTCTCCACGCAAGCCACAGCGCCAATCCCCAGATCACGGCGGCGCTGACAATCGCAGGAATCCGAGTTCCACCACCGGTCAGCCAGTCGATCGCGGTATAAAGGCTGGCATGATAATTTTTCCAGGTTGCTTCGTAGTAGGTGAGGTTTGCGCGAAACGCACTCATCGCCCGCCAATAAGGAAGTAGCAACAGCCCCGAAGTCGCCGCCGCGAGCGCAACTGCCCACCAACCGGAGCGCTTCTTTGGCCAGCCTGCCCTCCGAATCCAGACAGGGAGGAGCACCGCGGGGAAAACCTTAGCCATGGTGGCCACCGCAATCGAAGCGCTTGCAAGTGCCGGCCGTTTTTTCAGTAGTGCGAGGCCAGCGACAACTCCCAGGAGTGCCAGGACATCGTTGTGGCCGCTGCCGGCGAATTCCACGATGACCAGCGGGTTCCAGGCATAGACGGCAACACGAAAGTCGCGATCTTTTTCTTGGCGGAAGATCCATGCCAGCAGCAAGAGCACCAGAACATCAGCAACGGCAAACGGTACTTTGAACGCTGTTGGCCCGGGAAAGACTTTCCACGCAGCACGATAGAGCAACTCGGTTGCCGGAGGATAGATGGTCGGCGTCTCCCGGCCCGGCATGATTTCGTAGTAGTGATCACGCAGGTAAGCGAGTCGAGGGTCGTTCGGCGCAATCGCATAGGGATTCCAGCCGTTCGCCTGCACTTTGGCGTCCCAGCGGTAGCGCTGCAAGTCGTCGGAGAGCGTGGGCTCCATCGGCCAGAGGGTGGCACGGAATACAAGTGCGGCAAAAATGAGTAAAATGAATGACGCCCGCGTTGCCCGTGTCTGGTCGAAACCATATAAGGCAATCAGGTAAACTATGCCGGCGGCAAGCGCCAGCACGATAAACGCAATCGCGTGATTTTTCAGGTAGAACAGGCTGTGCATCCGCAGGTAGAGCGCTTCCAGCACCGCTCCGGCCGCCAGCAGCAGCACCAGCTTCAGATTTTCAGATTGAGTTTCGGAAGTCATTCGGAGAGACGCGCATCTTGTTGAACTTCGCTCCACTTCTTTTCGCGGCGCTCGCCCAGGGCGGCCTCAGCCATTACTGGCACAAGATTACCGACAAGACCTTTACCGGGGTCTACAACGCCAACTCCTTTGACCTGGCGATGATGATTCCCTACTTCATCGTGCTGTTCATGCTGGCGCTTTACGGACTGCACCGCTACGTCCTGCTCTACGACTATTTTGCCTATCGCAAAAATGTTCCGCCGGCGCCGCCTCCGGTGGAAAACTGGCCCAAGGTTACCATACAGCTTCCCATCTTCAACGAACGCTACGTCATCGAGCGGCTGGTGGATGCGGTGGCGCAGTTTGAT
>DASSGJ010000522.1:0-5198 GCA_035693545.1 Candidatus Acidiferrum sp. | reverse complement strand
GACACGGCCAAGTTGGGTAGACAAGTGCTTTGGAACACAGCGTTCCAATATCGGGCGGCACGGAAACTCTGGCCCGAACTGGAAGCGAACTCCACGTTCTACACAACGGGAAAATATGCGGGCGAGACGCAAATGTTCCTGACCCCCGGACTTGGATTTGGGCGCGCGCACCTCGCAGGACGATTTCGGGTGTCCTCCGCGGTGGGTATGCAAATCGCGGCGACCCAATTCCACACCTACAATCACCGTTGGATGTTTTCGACGCGTATCTCGTTCTGAGCACAACTCTGGACGACACCGCTGACCGCGTTCACTCAAGTCCTGCTTAAGTGCTAACCGGAAGTAATGCCTCCGAGTTGGCAGATTGCTCCCGATAAACGCGCTTGTAGTGACCGGTCTGGCCAGGCTTACCTCGGAATTTACGCCATCCGCGACCGGAGCCTTGACAATTCCCCCCTTGGGGACGAGAATCGAGCAGTAGGCGAACAAAAAGCGAATATTAAACAAATTATGATTGCGCTCTCCCGGAAGCCCAGAAAACTCGAACCAGGTCTCATCGGAAGGGGGCTGGAAGGATTCCAGAGGCGTTCCGGCGTCGAACTCCAGCCAAGCGGAGTTTCGGAACTCGACGAAGTGCTCGGTGGAGGTTTTCCTCGCGGATCGCTGGTCGAATTGTACGGCCCTGCTTCCTCGGGACGGACGAGCCTGGCTTTCTCTTTGCTCGCACAAGCCACGGAACGGCAACAAGCCTGCGCGTTCGTCGATGTTTCGGATTCTCTCGACCCTGTTTCTCTCGCGGCGGCGGGGGTGGAACTTCCGCGCCTGCTCTGGATTCGATGCGGAGAAAGTGGGGACCGAAGCCCGGACTCCAAGGCATCTTCGTACTTTGCTCCTCCGGGCAAAGAATCAAGAAGAGCTCGCGGCCTCGATTCACCAGGCAAGAAGCCAATGCCAGTAAACGGTTGGCGGCATCCGCGTGAATTGATGCGTGGCGTCGATCAAGCAATTCCTTCCTTGGTAGGAAATCGAGCGCCACGTACAGAGTCTGCGCAAATCCATGTCGTGGCGCGTTGTGCGGGAGAACAAGTCGAACGCGACAGGGAACTTCCGCGGCGAGGCTTCCGGCCCCCGCGATCGTTGCCGTCGCTGCAAGAATCCGATCCATCGCTCCAAGTGCGGAGCGGCATCAGAAGCACAAAGCCGTGGAAGCGGCTTGAACGAGCGCTGAAGACGACCGATCTGTTACTGCACAGCGGCGGATGGGGCGTGGTGGTCTTCGATTTCGGGGGAATCTCGTGGGTGGATGCGCGTCGCATTGAATTGAGCACGTGGTTTCGTTTTCGCCGCGCGGTCGAAAACACGCCGACCATTCTGCTTCTGCTGGGGGAAGAACCCTGCGCGAAAAGCTGCGCTTCGCTGGTTCTCCGGTGCCGGCGAAAAGCGGAGAACTGGAGCCGCGCCGCAAGTGTTGAAAACGGAGTTTCGACGTTCGAGGGTTTTGAAGTACAGGGAGAAGTAACTCGTTCACGAGTACAGTCGCAACCCGCCGATTTGGCTCGCTGGCAGACGCACACGCCATAAGCACCGGAAAGTCCAGATTGTTTCCCTTCCTCTACCAAGTTCAGGGGACGTACGTTGGCTTTCGCATCTCTATTCGTTCCGGATTTTCCCGTGCAGGCGGTCGTGCGCCTTGAGCCGGAACTCCGGAACAAGCCGGTTGCGATTCTTGCAGGGGCTCCTCCGTTGACGAAGGTATTCGCCGTCAATCGCGAGGCGCGAAGCGCCGGGGTCGAAGCGGGAATGACGAAGGTTCAGGCGGACGCCTTCCAGGGCGTCGCATGGCGCTGGCGATCTCTTCCGCAGGAAGCGACGGCGTATGCCGCGCTTCTCGACTGTGCGTGGACGATTTCGCCGCGCGTCGCTGAAGGCCCGAAACGCGAGGAGCAGGATTTTCCAGATACGGCGGTGCTGGATATCGCCGGCTGCGAAAAGCTTTTCGGTTCTCCCGAGAAAATCGCGAACGATCTGAAGCGCGTCGCTTTGGACGTGGGACTCGAAACCAATGTCGTAGTCGCCGGCAACCCGCTTGCGGCGGTTTGTGCCGCGCAAGGCTTCTCCGGCATTACGGTGATTCCCGCGGGAGAAGAAGGACTTCAGCTCGGACGGCTGCCGCTCGAAGCTCTGCGCATCCCATTCGAGTTCCTGGAGACGTTGCGGCGCTGGGGCATCGGCACTTGCGCCGACTTCGGCGCTCTTCCCGAAGTCGCGATCGTCGAGAGGCTCGGACAGGAAGGGTTGCACTGGTGGCGCCTGGCGCGGGGCGCGGCCGATCAGCCGCTGATCGCCAGAGACTTTCCTTCGGACTTCGAAGAGCACATGGAGCTCGACTCTCCGCTGGAATTACTGGAGCCGCTGCTCTTCGTGCTGAACCGGCTTCTCGAACAACTCTGTGCGCGACTGCGGATGCACATTCTCTCCATCGGAGAAATCCAAGTCACACTCGCACTCGAACGAAGGGACTCGCGAAAGAAAGAGCCCGTCCTTCATGTCCGGACGCTTCACCTTCCGGTTCCGACGCGGGACAGCAAACTGCTTCTGAAGCTCTTGCAGCTGGACCTAGAATCGCACCCTCCATCTCTGCCCGTCACCGCCGTGCGTATGTTGACGGTTCCTCTCAAGGCGCACTCCCGGCAACTGGGACTTTTCCTGCCGCTCTCTCCCGATCCGGAACGTCTGGAAGTTACTCTCGCTCGCATTCAAAGCACGGTCGGGGAAGGCAGGGTCGGCGCTCCGGTATTGCTTGATACGCATGGTCCGGAGCCGTTTCGGCAGAACCGGTTTGTCTTGCCGGAAGTGAAGGAAAAACAGTTCTTCCCGGAAAAACGCGCGACAACGGCGATGCGCATTTACCGGCCTCCGCTTCCGGCTGCGGTGGAATCGCAGAAGGGCAAGCCAACGTTCCTCAGTTGCGAAGGAGTGCGCCGGCAGGTTCTTGCGTTTGCAGGCCCTTGGAAAACGAAAGGCGGCTGGTGGTCCGAGAGCGCGTGGGCGCGCGAGGAATGGGACGTGGAGTTACGGACGCTGCGGCCAATGATGAGAGGGGAAGGGAGCCGGGACGTTGAGGGAGAGACTGCGCTCTATCGCGTCTACAAGGACTTGCGCGCAAAGCGCTGGTTTGTGGAAGGAATCTACGATTGAAGTACGTCGAACTGCACGCCGCATCCGCATTCAGTTTTCTCGAAGGCGCTTCGCGTCCCGAGGATCTCGTCTCGCGCGCGAAGGAAATGGAGCTGCCTGCGATTGCGCTGGTCGACCGGGACGGCGTGTATGGCGCCCCGCGGTTCCACATGGCGGCAAAGTCCGCCGGCATCCGTCCCCACGTTGGGGCTGAAGTTTCTGTGGAAGGCTTTGGAAACCGGGCGAAGCCTCCGCAATGGATGCCGAATTCTTTTTTTGAGAGGCCGGTGCGATTGGCGTTGCTGGTCGAGAACAGGACGGGTTATCAGAATCTGTGCCGTCTGATGACGCGCTACAAACTGCGCGAAAAGGAAAAAGGAACGGGAACGGCAACGCTTGAGGAGATCGCGGAACATGCGGAGGGTCTGGTCTGTTTGACGGGAGGCGAGGAAGGAGTATTGGCGGCTTCACTCTCAAATCATGGCTACGACGAAGCTCGGAAGAATGTGGAAAGGCTGACGGGGCTCTTCGGAAGAAAAAATGTCTACATCGAGTTGCAGCGGCACGGCGATCTTGCCGAGGAGCGCCGGAATCAGGCGGCGGTGCAGCTTGCGGAAGCGCTGGGACTGCCGGTTCTTGCCACAAACGGCGTCCGGTACGCGACAGCCGCCGAGCGAGAACTTCTGGACGTGTTCACCTGCATTCGAAACCACACAAAGCTCGAAATGGCCGGGCGTTTTCTGGAACGGAATGACGAGCGCCATCTTCGTTCGGCAGAAGAGATGGTGGAACTCTTTTCGGATTTGCCGGAGGCGATCGCCAACACGGGCGAACTATCCGTAAGACTCGAATACACGCTGGCCGACCTCGGTTACGAATTTCCACGTTATCCGGTTCCCGAGGGCGAAACGATGGATTCGTTCCTCCGGAAACGCACGGAGGAGGGTTTCGAGAACCGCTACGGTGCGAAACGAAACGAGGAGCTGTTTGAACGAGCCCAAAAGCAGGTGCAACGGGAATTGGCGCTGATCGAGAAGCTGAAACTCGCAGGTTACTTTCTCATCGTCTGGGACATCATCCGATTTTGCCGGGAACAGAAAATCCTCGTGCAGGGGCGAGGCTCGGCCGCGAATAGCGCGGTGTGCTACTCGCTCGGCATCACGGCCGTCGACCCGGTCGGCATGGAGCTGCTCTTCGAGCGTTTTCTTTCGGAAGAGCGCGGCGAGTGGCCGGACATCGATCTCGACCTGCCGAGCGGCGACCAGAGAGAAAAAGCGATTCAATACGTGTATCAGCGCTACGGCCAGCTCGGCGCTGCGATGACGGCGAACGTCATCACATACCGCGACCGCTCTGCGGCAAGAGAAGTGGGAAAAGCGCTGGGATTCGACCAGAACACTCTCGACCAGCTTTCGAGCGTGGTGAACAGCGGAGAATGGCGCGGGCCTTCCGACAACTTCGAAAATCATTTTCAGCAAGTGGGTTTTGACCTGAACCATCCCCGTATCCGGAAATACTGGGAGCTGTGCGAACGCATTCAGGACTTGCCACGGCACCTGGGCCAGCATTCGGGCGGAATGGTCGTGTGCCAGGGGCAGCTCGATTCGGTGGTTCCGCTCGAACCGGCAACGATGCCGGGCCGCGTCGTTGTGCAGTGGGACAAAGACGACTGCGCCGACATGGGCATCGTGAAGGTGGATTTGCTGGGGCTCGGGATGATGGCGGTGCTTGAAGAGTGCCTGGAACTCATTCCCAAACACTATGGGAAACCGGTCGATTTGGCGCAGCTTCCTCCGGACGATCCGCCGGTGTATGAAACGCTGCGCAAAGCGGACACGGTAGGAATGTTTCAGGTGGAAAGCCGCGCGCAGATGGCTTCTCTGCCGCGCAATGCTCCCGTCAAGTTCTACGATCTTGTTGTGCAGGTGGCCATCATCCGGCCCGGCCCGATCGTCGGAAAGATGATGCATCCCTACATGCGCAGGAGGCAGGGAAAGGAATCCGTCACGTACGCGCATCCC
>DASSGJ010000521.1:0-11616 GCA_035693545.1 Candidatus Acidiferrum sp. | reverse complement strand
CATATTACGGAGTAAGTTCCGGGGCTTCCACCCGCCACTCCTGGCGGTATTTATTCTGATTTTCTGCGCCTTGGCGAGCGGCCAGGAGCCTTCCAAGCCTGATGCAGATGCAGGCGGTATGCGAACCGGCGCACCGCGGCCGCCGGTGAAAGACGCCCAGATGCGCCCAATCACCGCGGGTGGATTTGTAGATGGCGCTCCGGTTTATTTTGTGGATGTGACTCATCAGGCCGGCCTCGATAAATTTCACCATCGATCGGGCGAACCCACAAAAACAACCATTCTGGAGACCCCGGGATCGGGGGTTGCCTTGCTGGATTACGATAATGACGGATGGCTGGACATCTATCTCTTGAACGGTTCCACCGTTGGGGCATTGAAGGGAAAAGAGCCTGCGCCGCGAGCCATGCTCCTCCACAACAATCACGACGGCACATTCACCGATGTGACGGATAAGGCGGGTGTAGCCAACGAGCGCTGGGGATTCGGAGTGGCTGTCGGCGATTACGACAATGACGGTTGGCCGGATATCTATGTATCGAATTATGGCAAGAACCGTTTGTATCACAACAATCATGACGGGACGTTTACGGATGTGGCGGAAAAGGCCGGGGTCACGCTCGGAGGCTGGTCCGCGGGAGCCACCTGGGGCGACTACGACCACGACGGCTATCTGGATTTGTTCGTTCCCGGTTATGTGAAATTTGATATCAATAATCCTCCGATTTCAGGACGCGGAGGACTGCCACAAGGCTTTTGCGAATTCCGCGGAGTTCCCGTCATGTGCGGCCCGCGGGGACTGCCCGGCGAACCGGACCATCTGTTCCATAACAACAGGGACGGAACGTTTACCGATGTCAGTGTTAAGGCGGGCGTGGACGACAGCCGGGGCTACTATGGTCTTTCTTCGGTTTTTGTCGACGTAGATGACGATGGGTGGATCGACCTGGCGGTGGCCAATGATTCCGTCCCCAAATATCTGTACCGCAACAAACACGACGGCACTTTTGAGGACGTCAGCTATTTATCGGGATTCGCGCTCAACGACGACGGCCGGGAACAGGCTGCCATGGGGATAGCCGTTGGAGATTACGCTCGCAATGGCCGCGTTGATCTGTACATCACGAATTTTTCCGACGATTACAACACGCTGTACCGCAATGACGGTGAAGGAGGCTTTGCCGATGTGACTTCTCAGGCGGGGATCAGCAACTTGACTCTACCGTTTCTGGGTTGGGGCACGGGATTTCTGGATTTTGATAATGATGGGCTGCTCGACATTTTTGTTGCGAATGGGCATGTCTACCCCGAAGTGGATAAGACGGACTGGGGGACAACCTACAAACAGCGCCCGCTATTACTCAGAAATATGGACGGCCAAAAATTCCAGGAAGTCCCGCCAGCAACCGGCAGCGGCCTGGCGGCAGTCGTGGCTGCTCGAGGAGCGGCGTTCGGTGATCTGTTCAATGACGGACACATCGACGTAGTGCTGAACAATATGGATAGCGCGCCGACATTACTTCGAAATGTGACGAAAAACTCTAACCATTGGGTGACATTTAAACTGACCGGCGGGGCAAAGAGCCCGCGTGACGCCATCGGAGCCAAAGTATTCCTGACGGCTGGAGGAGTTCGGCAGCGAGCAGATATTTTCAGCGGGGGCAGCTACGCTTCCAGCTCCGATCAACGATTGCACTTCGGATTGGGCTCGGCCAGCAAGATCGAGAAGGTGGAGATTTTCTGGCCAAGCGGCGCGAAGGAAACGATCGAACTTCCCGCCGTGGATCGCATTTACACGGTCGTCGAGGGCAAGGGGGTTGTCGGGCAGTGAGAGTTCGTCTTTGGCCGGAGCTGATTACCTGCCTAGTGTGGTCGAGCTCACTTATAGCAGGGATGCCCTCCCGCATCACCGCGCAGGAAGCTCAGAAAAGCACACCGGTTCCCGCTTCGCTAGGCGCGACTCCTGGTCTTTTTGTAGATATCACGCAAAAGAGCGGAGTGAATTTCAGGTATCAGGCATCGCATACTTCCAAGAAATATTTGATTGAAACCATGGGCCCGGGGGTCGCGCTTTTCGATTACGACAACGACGGGCGGCTGGATATTTTTCTGGTGAATGGTGCTCCGTTGGGCGACCCCACTCCGCTGGGGACCGTTCCGAAAAAATCCGGCGCACAGTTTTGGAATCGCCTCTACCACCAGAAAGCTGACGGAACTTTTGAAGACGTAACTCAGAAGGCCGGATTACAAGGCGAGGGCTACTGCATGGGCGTGGCTGTCGGAGACTACGACAATGACGGCTACGAGGATTTGTATGTGACGGGTTTCGGCGGAAATCATTTGTATCACAATAACGGAAACGGGACTTTCACCGATGTCACCGCAAAGGCTGGTGTCGGCGGATCGGGCTGGTCCACGAGCGCTGCATGGGTCGACTTGGATGGTGATGGGCATCTCGACCTGGTGGTATTGAGGTATCTGGATTGGGATTTTACCGATGTCTGGTGCGGTGAACACCGGGAAGGGTATCGAGCTTACTGCCATCCCGATTATTTCAAAGCGGTTTCTCCGCTGGTGTATCACAACAATGGCGACGGCACATTCACGGAAGCCGCTGCGAAACTCGGATTAGCCAAGTCCGCCAAGGGCCTGGGCGTGGCCTTCGAAGACTATGACAAAGATGGACATATTGATCTTTTTTTCGCCAACGATTCGATGCTCGAATATCTCTACCACAACAAGGGAGACGGAACGTTCGAGGAAGTGGGCCTGACAGCGGCAGTCGCCGCCGATGCTGACGGCAGAACCTACGCCGGGATGGGCGTGGACTTTGCCGATTACAAGAACACGGGATGGCCTTCCCTGCTGGTCACCGATTTGGCGAACCAGCGCTACTCACTCTATGAAAATAACCGCGACGGTTCGTTCAATTATGTGAGCCAGGAAACCGGCATTGGAAAGATGACC
This sequence comes from Candidatus Acidiferrum sp., assembly GCA_035693545.1. Classification (GTDB taxonomy): domain Bacteria; phylum Acidobacteriota; class Terriglobia; order Acidiferrales; family UBA7541; genus Acidiferrum. Next base: position 8,649 of record DASSGJ010000521.1, on the reverse strand, counting down.
CTGCTCCATTCCGGGTGGGGCGTTCGCTTCTTCGACTATGACAACGATGGCTGGAAGGACTTGATGATCGCGCAAGGACACGATCTGGATACGATCGAATTGACGGCGCCAACCCTTCGGTACCGCGAACACCTGTTGCTTGCTCACAACGAGCATGGCAAGGGCTTTACCGATGTTTCCGGCGAATCCGGGAAAGTGTTTGAGCAGAACTGGGTCGGGCGGGGTTTGGCGATCGGCGACATTGATAACGACGGGCGGTTGGATGCGGTGATAACCACGAACGAAGGTCCGGCGTATATTCTCCACAATGAAATCGTGACCAACAATCACTGGCTGCTGCTTAAACTTGTGGGACACAAGAGCAATCGCGATGCAATTGGAGCACAAATCAAAATAGCGACCGGCGACGGGCCGCAGTACGCGATGGTCACAACTGCTGGAAGTTACCTTTCTTCCGGGGACAAACGCGTGCACTTCGGTCTGGGCAAGCAAACGCAAGTTTCGACGATCGAGATTCGATGGCCCAGCGGAATCACGCAAATGGTAAAGGATGTTCGCGCGGATCAGATTTTGCAGATTGACGAGCCGGTACCCGGCGGCAACGCTCCGGCGGGCAAGCCGTGAATCTCATGATTCGCTTCCGAGCAGCCTGGTTGGGCCTCGCGCTCGCGATGTCGTTTCTTATTTTGCTGTCGCCTGGTTTCGGGCAAACCGAAGATGGCTACGAGAAGGCCAAAGCTGCCTTCCAGAGCGGCCAATACCTGCAGGCCGTTTCGTTGTTCGAAGCAGCGGAATCCGCATCGCCGGGAAACACCGATGCGCTTCTCTACTCCGCGAAGGCCAGTATCCACCTGCAAAACTTTGCGGATGCGGAGAATGCTCTCCGGCGATACCTGGAAAGGAATCCAGAATCAGCGAGCGGCTACTATTTGCTCGGCTATGTGCTGAACCGGGAGAACCGGCCGGCGGAGTCGCTGGAGATCTATACAAGAGCTGCGAAGATTACGCTGCCTACGGGCGACGACCTGAAAATTGTGGCGCTTGATTACGAACTTCTGAACGACAACGCCTCGGCAATTCGCTGGCTGGAACGCTCCGTAGAGATGGATCCGGGGAACAAAGAGGCCTGGTATTATCTCGGCCGCGCTTATTATACGGCTACTCGAATCCCGGACGCGCGCGCGGCTTTCGAACACGTATTGCGTCTTGAGCCGCAGGACCCCAGGGCGGAAAATAATCTTGGCTTGATATTCGAATCGGGCGGAAAGACGGATGATGCGCTCGCGGCTTACCGCAACGCGATCTCCTGGCAGAAGGACAATGCTCCCTCCGCCGAGCAGCCGTACTTGAATCTGGGGAGCCTGTTGGTCACCCTCGATCGCGCCGAAGAGGCCATTTCACCTCTGCGAAAGGCCGTGGAGTTGGCGAGCACAAATTCGCAATGCCACCTGCGGCTCGGCACTGCTTATTTGCATTTGAATCGGCTGGACGAAGCTCAAAAAGAATTGCTGGAAGCGGTGCGGCTGAATCCGCAGGACGCGACCGCTCACTATCAGCTCGGCCGCTATTACAAGCAGGTAAAGAATCTGGAAGCGGCGAAGCGAGAGTTCGAACGCGTTTCGGAAATTCAGTCAGCGGAAGTGCAGAACCTGAAGAAGCCCAAAAATTAACAGCGTTGGCCTCACCGCCAAGTGAATGTAGCCGCCGAGTTTCCCGGAAGCGTGTACACCGCGTACTTCCCTTTCCAGCTAAGGTTAAAGGTCACAGGCTTTGAACCGCTGTTGAGTACCAGCAAGACCAGCGAGCCATCGGGGTTTCGAAACGCGACGTCTTCGAGGCTCCCCGGGCCGAAGCTGTTCGATTCGATGCGGCGCGCGCCGGGGCGGACAAATTTGCTGACGTGGGCCAGCGCCGTGAAGTCCACTGTCGGAATCGCCTCGGCTCCATCGCTCGTTGCGTTTACGGTGATCACTCCGCGGCAATCTTTGCAGCCTCCAAGATGTGGTTCGTGATTCTGGTCCAGCGCCAGGTTCCAAAGGATGACGCTCTGCGACCAACTCCGTGTCGAGTCAATAATCAGGCGAACCTGCTCATCGAGCAGATTCCCTCTTTGCCAGCTCCCTCCCGAGCATTCCGTCAGCCAGATCGGAAGATTGGGAAAACGCTCGTGTAGCTCGGACTGCGCGGCCGCGTTTCCTCCATAACAATGGATGGCGATGCCGGAGACGTATGCCGCGGCCTTTTTGTCGGCCAAGACCTCGATCGGATAACGAGTCAAATCCCAATTGTGATCAAAGATGAAAATCTTTGTACGAAGGCCTGCGGCGCGAAATGCGGGGCCGAGGGCGGATCCTAAGAATCCAGCTTGTTCGCCGGAAGACATAAGCAAACTGGGAAAGTTCGCTTCGGCATTCAACGGTTCATTCTGTATCGTCACAGCGAAAATCGGGACGCCCGCTTGTTCGTAGGCCTTTACAAATTTTACAAAATAGCCGGCCAGGGCCGCGTAATTCTCTGGCCGCAGCGACCCCTGCACCAGAGAATCGTTGGATTTCATCCAGGCGGGGGGACTCCAGGGTGTAGCCAGGATTTTGATCTTGGGATTGATCGCCATCGCCGCGCGCAGTACAGGGATGATGTACCGCTGGTCTTTCTCGATGGAAAAGTGCTGCAAATCGGGATCCGACTGTCCGGGAGGCATGTCGTCATACGTATAATCCTCCAGGGCAAAGTCGCTCGAGCCCATCGGCTGGCGCAGGAGGCTGAGGCCAATGCCCTTTTCGGGATCAAAGAGCCGTTCCATCAGTTTTTCGGATTGCGAATCGGAAAGTTTGTTGCGGATCAGCCAGGCCGACGAGTCCGTGAGCGATGCGCCGAAACCCTCAATCGCTTGATATCGCCTGGTATCGTCCACAAAAATGGTAAGTTCCGCGGCCCGCTGCGGACCAAACGAAACCGGACTCTGCTCCTCGGGTTCGCCAACCGTGTGCTCCGTCGACTCAAATACGCGCACCATCCCCGCCGGTCGATTCGTGATCGCAGCCCCCTCTTGCGTCTTGCCGGCCGGGCGTTTTTGCTGGCCGAGCAAAGGGACGCATCCGGCGGTGGAATACAAACCAATGAAAAGCAGGAAAAACAGGAAACGCAAAATGAACCTCGCAGGAAGGTCAAGAGCGCACGGATTCATGGATTGGCGGGTGGCTCGAGAGGACTTTGGTTTTGCTTGCTCTTGAATTTGCGTTGCAGGTCTTCGACTTCGGTGTCCTTAAGCTTTTGAAAGGTCGCCATAGCTTTGCGGGCTTCGTCCATGCGGTGCAAGCGTCGGTACACGACCCCCAGTTGGTACCAGGCCTGCTCGACGATCTCCGGGTCGGAGTCCGAAGTCGTGGCGCGATTCAGAGCGCTGATCGCTTGTTCGTTACGGCCCAATTGCATTTCAGCCCTCCCGAGATAGTAAGACGCATTTTGCAGCCGCGGATTTCTTTTCAAAGCTGATTCGATCGAAGCCTTTCCCTCTTCCGCCTTGCCTTTTTCTATTTGAGCGGCACCAAGCTTGAACAAAGCAAATGCGTTTTCCGGGTCCCCCTTCACCTCGGCAGCGAACTCCTGCTCCGCTTCGTCGACCTTCTCTGTAATCAGGTACTCCGAGCCGAGTTCTTCGTGCAAACCCGGCTGACCGGGGGCCTTTTGAAGGGCGACCTTGTATTCAGCGATAGCTTCTGAATGCCGGCCGGACTCCGCGTAGGCTTGAGCTAAAACCTGATGCACGCGCCATGAGTTCGGATCCGCCTTATACATCTGCTCGTAGCTGTTTTTTGAAACCAGGAGGTGCGCCCGGCCCCGGTTGTACAGGACATCCACATTTTTCGGATCGAGTTTCGCCGCTTTATCCAAGGATTGTGCCGCTTCTTCGGGTTTTCCGTCGGCGAGTTGCACAACTCCGAGCCACATCCACGCGCTCGCGCTCGACGGATCATAGAGAATTTCCTTTTTGAGCGAAGCGGCCGCCAGATCGAAATGATTTAACCGGTATTGTGCGATTGCAAGGAACAGGTTGGCACCGCGCAGTCGCGGTTTCAGCTGAAGGGCCCTCTGCAGGCTGCGAATTGCGTCTTCGCTCTTACCCTGCTCTTCCAGCACCAGCCCGAGATTGAGATGGGCCTCCGCAAAACTCGGAGTCGTTGCAATCACCGAAGCGAACCCAGATGCGGCCTCGTCCAGCCGGCCTTGTTTCATCGCCTCGGTGGCTTCCTGAAATCGTTCGCCCGGACTCTTGAGCTGCCCTCCGGCAGAATGCCCAAAAGCCAGGATGAGGCCAAATGTCAACGCTACTTTGATTGCCACAATTCGCCCGTAAACCTTCTACATTCCACGGCCGGCGTCTGCGCGCCATCCCGGGTTTTCCATACTCAGATTGTCGCTCTTTGATTGTACCGCGCCTATCGTGCCGGACCGTTCGGCGGGACACTTCGTACCGCCTCGGTTACAAGCCGCGGGGCGATAGCGAGCCATCCTGAATGTCTTGGTCAGAAGGCGTAACGCAATGTAAATTGCACCTTGCGCGACTGGTCTGTCATAAAATTAACGCTTCCAAAACCGCCATCGAGCGGGCCAGCATCATATCTTCCGAAGACATGGCGATTGAAAGCGTTGATGAGCTCGCCTTTTAGAGTAATGCTCTGCCTCTCGCTGATGCTCACCCGTTTGATGATCGAGAAATCCTCGTTGAAGAACATTTGGCTCCGGACTTCTCCGCTGATACGCGGGAAGTTTCCAAAGACATACCCGCGCTGCGCGACCAGATTCGTCGCATTGGGGTCGAAGAAGGCCGCGCAGTTGAAAAAGGCGGGCCCACCGAGAGGGGTAAAGTTTCCGTTGTTGTCCTCATGGCACGCAGTTGAGAAGTTGCCCGTGGACGCCGCCGCGAAGTCGAAAGAGGAATGATTCGGGCTGAGCAGCGGCTGGCCCGGGACTCGACTCAGCCGGATACAGCCGTTGTAGCCAGTTATGAATTCGGAGAACTGGCCGCCGCTGCAGCTATAGCTGATGGGCTGTCCGCTCTGGTAGCGTTGGACGCCTCCTAGTTGCCACCCGCCGAGCACTTTGTCCGTTATTCCGCTTTTGTTCAGGAACCTCTTGCCTTTCCCTACCGGCAACTCATAGATGTAGCTGAGGACGAACGTGTGCGGAACGTCCTGATAACTGATACTTTTCTCGTTCTTCAAGTTGTAGGAATCCTGAACAAACCCGCCGCCAGAGCCGCCAGAGAACTGCGCAAAAGTCGGCAGCGCGCTGTCCGCGTCTGTCAGCGTCTTGGAGTAGGTATAGGACGCGAGAAGGTTCAGGCCGCTGCGGAATCGCCGCTCGACCTTGACCAACATGGCCTCGTAACTGGACTGCCCCAAATTCTCCAGGCAGCAATCCGAATCGATTGGCCCTGGCCCGTACTGGGGGAAGGGACGCAGCGCCTGACCGATCGTTCCCGAAAAACCGGTAAAGGGCGCGGTGACTCCCAGGGGGCCTCCGGTGGAAATGTCCTGACTCAACGCCGTTCCCAATGAGAAGAATTGTGGATTCAGGTTGTTCACAAGAGCGAGACTCGAGCGCAACCGGGTTGCACGCGTCCCAACGTAGCCAACGCTTAGAATCAGGTCAGGCGCAAGCTGCCGCTGTACCTCCAGGCTCCAGTTCTGAACCATTCCGGGCTTGCCGTAGCTTTTAGCGAGATACGTTGGCCCCCCAAAGCCGAATCCGTTTCCGCCGTTTAGCTGCGCCGGATCGAGATTGGGCGGTGGCGGGTAGGATGGAATCCCCGAATCGAGCAGGATGGAAGGGTTGAAGTCGGAAGTCTTGCCGGGCGAGGCCGTATAACCGTCGGTAAGCGCCTGCCCAAAGTCTCCGTAAGTCAGCGGCCCGTAGTAGATCGCGTAGCCGCCGCGAAGTACGGTCGGCCCCAGCAATCCAAATAAATTATCTGGAGCGTAGGAGAAGCCAACCCGCGGCGCGAAATTCTTATAGTAAGTCTTCGCTCCTGTCGCATCCTTCCCAAAAATCAGGGCGCCAAGCAACGGGCCATTGGGCCCAATCGCCCCAGGATTGGGAGTCGTAAGGCTGATGACGGATTGAGCGCCATGTGCTTCACTGCGCGGCGTCTCCACCTCGTAACGCAGCCCCAGATTGAGCATCAAGTTCTTTCGCGCCTTGAAGTCGTCTTCGGCATAACCGGCAACGTAATGCGAATTGAAGCGCGGCTGCGTCGACCTCACGCGGACTCCCCAGCCCTGCACCTGGCCCAGCAAAAAGCTGGCAAACGGGTCCCCAGTTCCAGCGACCTTAGCCTGGGCAACAAGGTTGGGATTCACCGCCGTTTGCGAGGCGTCAAAGCTCAAGCTCGGCGACTCCCCCGAGGCATCAATAATCGAATATTGATAAGCCCGTATGTCCACGCCGAAGCGCATGGAATGGCGGCCGCGCGCCCAGGAAACGCTGTCTGCCACAATCAGCGCGTTGACGTAGTTCGCGTCAAACTGTGCGGTCCCATAGCTGCTAAGACCTTGCGTACCGTTGTTGAATGAAATTTCCGGAAAGATTGGCCCATGCGCGCCGGAGATACCCAGTTTTGCCGGCCAGTCTGTTCCATTCGCCGAGCCGCCCACGTTGTTGTTGTAGATTCGATTGAGCCCAACGCTGAGGTGATTGAGCACAGTGGGCTTAATGATGTAGTCCCAACCCGCCCGGTAATAGTCCGTAATAAAGGGGTGAGAGAACGAGGCGCTGTCGACGGGGAACGGCAAAGCGGGATTGCCGTTGAGCGATTCCTGATCGCGCTTGTTGAAAGAAAAGAAGATTTTATGTCGTTCCGTCAGGTTTTCGTCCACGCGCACCGTATAGGTGGTGTCGAGGATCGGATTGACTGTAGTAAACAGGAAATTATTCAAATACTGGTTTTTGTCAGTCGTTGTGGGTTCCGGCACTAAGGCCAGAATGTTCTGTGCCACCGTGCTGTTGATTGGAACCTGGTTGCCCGGAAATGCCGTTCGGCACTGCTGGCCGTTTACCGTCCGCGTTGTGGAAGGATCGAAGATCTGGCCTTGAAAGATGGTAGACCCATCGCAAGGGTTGGTGCCCAAAGCCGTGGTTGTCACTAAACTGGAAAAATCACCTTTGCGTTCGTTGTCCGTTGGCACAGTGCTGGGGACAGTCGCCCCCTGCTTTTGCCGGTACTGCTCCCAGGAGAAGAAGAAGAATGTTTTGTCGTGTCCGTTATAAACCTTTGGGATCCAGACGGGCCCTCCCCAGGAGCCTCCGTAGTCGTTTTTCTTGTCGATGTCCCGGTGAGCGCCGCGAAAATTGTTGAACCACTCATTCGCGTTCAGATCGTCATTACGGAAAATGTCGAAAGCGCTTCCATGGTAGCTATTGGTTCCAGACTTGGTCGTAAAGCTCTCTACTCCGCCGGTGGTGCGCCCGAATTCCGCAGGGACCGTTGATGTTGTGATCTTGAATTCCTGCAACGCCTCCACTGACGGTGCTGTCTGGTCGAACGAAGAGCCGCTGTCACTTCGAGCCGTGCTGGCCCCATCCAGGATGACCTCATTGCCGAAGTTCTGGCCGCCTGCCAATTTTGCCTGGAAAACTCCGCTGCCGCTGTCAGCTGTCCCGGGACCGACGGTGCCCGGCGTAAGAAAGACGAATGCCTCCGGTGAGCGCAAGTGGCTCTGCCCCGTGGCATTTACGGCCAACGGGAGGTCTTGAATCTGCCGTTTGTCCACTACAGTGCCGATGTCCGAGGTTTCGGTTTGCACCGTTGGGGCATCCGCTATGACCGTAAGCGTTTCCTTTACATCGCCGGGTTGCATGGTGACGTCGAGCGACACAGTCGAGTTGATCTGGACGACCACGCCGGTAAACTGGGCAACCTTGAAACCCTTCGCCGTGACTGTCAGGTTGTAAGTGCCCAGGGCAAGATTGGTGAAGCGGTACGCGCCCGTGGAACTGGAAACCGTGTTGTAAACGCTGTGGGTATCCACACCCGTGGCGACTATCTCCGCACCAGTGATAGCTCCGCCCGACGAGTCCACAACCGATCCAGCGATGGCGCCATCATTGGTTTGCGCGCGAAGAGAAAACCCCGCAAAGACAAGCAAAACTGCAGCAACCAGGAAGCGCCCTGGTGCAACGAACAACGACCTCATAGCTAAGCCTCCAGCCCCACTTCTTAACAGAGCTATAAACACAACAGCCCGGCCATTCGAAAGAATGCCAGGAAAAGACTTAGGGAAAGAACCCTCGGCAAGGACGGACTCAATCGCAGTTCACCCCCAAGAGACACCGCACCCCGAACAAAACGCACGCACCCCAACGGTGTGTGCAACCGATTTCAGAAACCGGTTACTTAAGTAAGCGTTTATCAGTCCGAGCGGAGGCTTGTCAAGTTCTTTTTCTGATTGCTATCTTGTTTTTCGATGGTCATACTCTGCGCCTGTAAATCATGATACGTTGGCGCACTAGTGACCATCGTTAGGGGAAAGCGCGCTCCGGCGCCGCCCAAAATTTTGACAACGCAGCGTCAGCCTGGCAGCGGAGACCATTTTCGTGGAGGAAAACGGATGAGCCACACAATGCGGGAAGTGGCCAAACGCGCCGGAG
>DASSGJ010000520.1:0-2504 GCA_035693545.1 Candidatus Acidiferrum sp. | reverse complement strand
CGTCGGGCAGTTGGTGCGATCGGGATTGTCCACGTAATTCTCCATCGCCTGCGCGTACTTGCCCTCTTTGCGGGCAGACGCGGAAATGGAGTTCACGATGTCGCGGCCTTCCTTGTCCATGATGATGCCGCGCGTCCAGACAGATAGTTCCGTATAGCTCATGCTTCCACCTCGTCCCTACTTGGTTGAAGTAAACACATCCCGCCACAAATCTCCGGCAGTATTGCCCGGATCGTTCCCTGCACTCGCTTGCTTGGAACCGCTTCGTTCGGCTTCCAGGACCGCCAGGAAATCTCCGCGCGTCACCACAAACGGCGCAAGCCGTGCGCCGCGCTGGATCTCCACAATCGCGGAGAGCGTGGCCTTCTTGCAGAGGCTTTCGATGTCCGCGCCCGTAAGCCCGTCCATTCGCCCGGCCAATTCCCTGAAATCAATATCGGGCGACAGCGGCACCTGACGGCAGCACAGCTGAAGAATCGCCGCCCGGTCGCTGACGTTCGGCTTTGCGAAGGGGAGAATGTAGTCGAAGCGGCCGCTCCGCAACAGTGCGGGCTCGATACGTTCGGGACGATCGGTCGCCGCCAGCAGGATCACGCCTTTGACGTCGCGCAGGTTGTCAATCTCGCGCAGCAACTGGCTCAGGATTCTCCGGTATACATCCGAAGTGGATTGGTCGGAGCCGACCCGCGGAGCCAGCGCGTCCATCGAATCGAAGAACAAAATGCAGGGCGCAGCGCGCCGCGCTTTTTTGAAAACTTCGCGCAGCGCCCGTTCGGAGTCCCCCAGCCACTTCGAATAAAGCTGCGGCCCGTCAATCGCAATCAGCGGCAACTGCTTTTCGCCGGAGAGCGCCCGGGCCATCGCGGTTTTGCCGGTGCCCGAAGGGCCCACCAGCAGGATGCCGCGGGGTGGTGCCAACCCGAATTTTTCGTAAATCTCGGCGTGGATGTGGGAATGCTCGACCACCGCGTCCAGCATCCGCTTCACTTCGTCGAGCCCGCCGAGCGATGCAAACGCCGTTTCGCTCTTCTCGATGAAAAATTCGCGCGTCGCGCTCGGCTCCACGTCCTTCAAACCGGCCAGGAAATTCTCGCGTGTCACCTGCAGCGACCCGAGTTCGGCGGATGCCGCGCCGTCGATTCCCAGGGGAAGGTTCGCAAGGAACCCGCGCAGCGCAATCATGCCCACTTCCTGGCAAAGCGCCTCCAGGTCCGCGCCAACGAAACCGTGGGAAAGTTCGGCGATTTCCTGCAGGTCCACGTCCGGAGCGAGCGGCATCGCCCGGGTGTGAATCCTCAGAATCTGCAAGCGTGCCTGGGTATTCGGCACGCTGATTTCAATTTCGCGATCGAACCTGCCGGGCCTCCGCAGCGCGGGATCGAGAATTTCAGGAATGTTTGTGGCGCCGATCACGATCACGTGACCGCGCGCCACGAATCCATCCATTAGGCTGAGAAGTTGCGCCACAACGCGCTTTTCCACTTCCCCCGTCACTTCGGCGCGTTTCGGCGCCACGGCGTCAATTTCGTCAATGAAGAGAATCGCCGGCGCGTGCCGCGCTGCTTCTTCGAACACTTCGCGCAGCTTCGCTTCGCTCTCGCCGTAAAACTTGCGCATGATTTCCGGGCCGTTCAGGTGAATGAAATGCACCCGGCTTTCCGCCGCCACCGCGCGCGCCAGCAAAGTCTTTCCCGTCCCCGGCGCGCCATAGAGCAACACACCCTTCGGTGCCAAAATTCCCAGCCGCTCAAAAACGTGCGAATACTTCAGCGGCAACTCGACAATTTCGCGCACCCTCGCCACTTCGCGCTCCAACCCGCCGATGTCCTCATACGAAACCGCCGGCGCGCGCGATGGCGCCTGCTCGCCTTCCACAATTCGGATGTCGGTGCGCTTCCCGATCATCACGGGCCCCGACGGTATGGTGCGCACCACGTGGAAGTTAACCGCTTTCGCGAAGGTCGGCACACGCACCGCGCTGCCCGTCACGACCGGCACTCCCTCCAAATCTTCCAGCATCCGGTCTGGTGCAATCGTTGCCGGCGCGGCTCCGACCCACATTGGCGTCAAGCGAACCGCCACCGCCGCCTGCGCTTCCACCGTTGCGACCGTCACTTGCTCCTGCAAACCCGCGCTGCAATTGCTGCGGATTGTGCCGTCAATCTGGAGCATGCCTTCGTGGGAATCATCGGAAACTTCCGCCCGCCCCACGGCCACCGTGCCGCCGGTGATTTTCAATACGTCGCCGGCACGCGCTCCGATGCGCGAAAGATCAGCGGGCGCTAGCCGGGCAATCGCGTGGCCCACGTCCTCGACGCGTGCTTCCGATACGCGCAACGTCACCGTTGTTCCGTTGCAAGGACTGGATTTTTGCTGGTTTGAGAGACTCTCGGCTTGCGCCTCGGAAGGTGCGAACGGCCCGCCGGTCATGTCATCCCGCGTGTCAGGCAATCTGCTCGTCCTCAAATCGAATTTCTTTTCTTCGTCACTTCTTCAGCAGCATT
>DASSGJ010000519.1:0-2215 GCA_035693545.1 Candidatus Acidiferrum sp. | reverse complement strand
AAGGAAGGAACCGCGAGCAAACCCCGTGGCAGCCACCTCTCGATAGCGCTCCACCCGTAAATACGGATGACAGTGAACCGGCCTTAGACCGAGTTCCCCAACCGCTGGGAGATCGGAAACCGCAGCGATTTCGGCGGACTTTGAAAGCTGGCCCCTTTCTCCGGAGTGCCCCAAACCGAACTGGGACAACGCACCCGGTTACTCATGGCCGCCGCACCTCTACCAAGAACAATAAAAGTGTAAAGGAAAAGAAGGAAGGGTGCCACGCGATTTTTGTGAAGAGCCGGCACGGGCAGGCATTTAAAGTTCCAGGGGTTTGAGGGGGACTTGCTGGGAGGCGATTAGGAGTTCCCCGGTGAAGGCGGATTCGCTGGGACGGCGGTGGAGGGCTTCTTCGGCGGAGATGCGGGCAGTATGTGGATTGTTATTTTCTTCCGAGAGATGCGCGAGTACGAGGTAGCGAGTCTTGGGGTCGAACCCAGCGGTGTTGTCGGTGTCGGCCAGGTATTCGCTTACAGTATGGTTCGACAAATGACCCCTGTTGCTCATTATGCGTTGCTTAACAACCCAAGGGTACGGGCCGACCTTAAGCATGTCTGGCTCGTGATTCGATTCCAAAATCATGCAATCGCAATCTCGAAGGTGAACCTTGACGTGGTTGGGCAAGCAGCCGAGGTCGGTGCAGATGGCGACCTTAGTCCCGTTGGTGCGGAAGGTAAACCCAATTGGGTCGACGGCATCATGGGAAATGTGAAACGGGTGAATGTTGACATCACCAATACTGAATTCCGTGCCGGCCTGGATGGATTCGACGCCGCGGAGTCGCTTGCGGAAAGTGTCCGGGAGGATGCGCTGGAGGGCGTCCATCGTGGGCTCGGTGACGTATAGTGGGGATTTCCAGAGGCCGAGGACTTGTGGGAGGCCGTTGCAGTGGTCGGTGTGTTCGTGAGTGATGAGGACGGCGTCGAGGCGGTCGATGTTGCGCTCGACGGCGGCGAGGCGGGCGAGAGTTTCGCGTTTTCCGAGGCCGGCGTCAACGAGGATGCGGGTGCTTTCGGTTTCGAGCAAGGTTAAATTGCCCGAACTGCCCGAGGCGAGGATAGAGACGCGTAAACCGATCGGAAATTCTCCCAGAGAAATAGCGCGGCCAGCCAAGGGGATCCGCGCTTCGCAAGCAAACTTTCAAGATGATGACAGAGCGGAAGAAGTGCGTCAATGCGCAAAAACCGACAACGTAGGATAATTCCGGTGGAACTTCTAGCGGGGACGGAAAATGACATGGATTTGATTGCGCAGGTTGAACAAACTGGATACGGAATCGTCCATGGTATCGCAAGCGAGTTCGAGGCTCGGAGCCTGCTTGAAGAGCTAAGTGGAGCAGGATTACCGCGGAGCAGGGCCGGCATCCGACATCTAATGGGTATCCCGGGAGTTTCACGGATTGCGCACGCGGAAAACGTGCTGGGCCCGGTGAGAGCAATTCTCGGCGAGCGCGCAGTTCCCTTTCGCGCGACGCTTTTTGACAAGTCGCCCACATCAAATTGGCTCGTCATGTGGCACCAGGACACCGCGCTCCCGCTGCTGAACAAAAAAGAATCAGAAGGCTGGGGGCCTTGGTCGGTGAAGGACGGTGTGACGTATGCGCACGCACCCGCGAAGGCGCTGGAAAGGGTTTTGGCGGTTCGTTTGCACCTCGACGATTCAAAACTAGAAAATGGCCCTCTACGAATTCTCCCCGGAACTCATAACACTGGCGTCCTCACCGACGAGGAGATTCACGATCTCTCCGATCAGGTGCAAGCGGTAGAGTGCCCAGTCTCAGCGGGAGGGGCAATTGTGATGCGCCCGCTAGTGGTGCATGCGTCTTCAAAATCTATAAGTGACGAACCACGCCGCGTGATCCACATCGAGTACGCGGCTCAACGAGAAATTCTTCCTGGAATGACGCTTGCGATTGCCTGATTCGAGCTCTGCGCAAATTCCGAAAAACCAGGAAGCGGGCGGTTAGCAGGCGAGGCGGGCGCGGTCGAGTTTGAAGCCGTTGGTGGGGCCGAGGACGGTGACCGCGATTTTATCGGGTTGGAAGAACTGGTTGGCCAGGGCCTGGAGCTGGTCGTGGGTGACCGCATCGATCGAAGTGAGGATTTCATCCAAAGAGGAGAAGCGGCCGAAATAGAGTTCCTGGCGCGCGAGGTTCGACATGCGAGAGCTGGTG
>DASSGJ010000518.1:0-13082 GCA_035693545.1 Candidatus Acidiferrum sp. | reverse complement strand
TACGACCCGCTCGAAACGTTCACGCTTCCCGATACCGTATGCACTTCCACCCGCCCCGCCGAACTCCCAATATGTGCCCGCAGCGAATGCTTGTTCTGTTCTTCCAAAATCACCGGGATACTTGTCCGAATGTCCCCGGATGTCGACTCCGCCGAAAGCAGAAAACTCGCATTCGACGGCACCCGCAGTTGCACCGATCCCGAAATCGTCTTCAACTCCCACAACCGGCTCGCCCCGGGGTTTCCGGAGACCTGGATGGACCCGGAAATGGCATGCACCTTCACATCGTTATTCGCGCCCACCACCTCAATCGAACCGCTGGCCGTTGATGCATCCACTCGGTCGTTCGGATGCTCAATCCGGATCGAACCGGAAGCCGCGCTCACTTTCAATTCTCCCTTCACGTCCGCCGCCCGCGTATCCCCCGACGCGCTCGAAACGCGCAACCAGCCGCCAATTCCGGAAACGTCAATCGATCCGCTCGCCGCGTTCAGCTGTGCGTCGCGTTCCACTCGATATACGTGCACATACCCGGAAGCCGAGCTCGCCTTCACCGGTCCCTTTACGTTGTCGATCGTAATTCCGCCCGAAGCCACTCCCGCGTCAATCTCCGTGTCGTGTGGAACCTCCACCTGGTACTCAATCGAAACATTCTTCAGCCAGGAAGAATTCTTCCCGATGCGAATCGTGCTCCCGCTCTGCTCGACCGGTGGATTCGCTGCCACCTCATCGACGTTCTTCGCGCCCCCGCCAAAGATCGACCATCCGCCCGGCGAAACCTTCCCGTGCACATGCACCGAGCCGTCCGCGCTTCCGCGGATCTCCACGCTTCCGGACCCGTTGCTCAACTCAATCCGCACCGGCGCAGTCACCGTAAAGGTCTTGTCAAAGGTGGCAGTCTCCGACGCAACCGCGGGCAGCGCAAACGCCGCAAGCGCTGTGAACAAAAATGCCTTGGAAAGAATGGTTGTGTGGCGTGTATTCATCGGCTCATAGCTCCCGGAATCCAGGGTTTTCCCGGTTCCCAAGCCCCCAGGTACTCTTGCTTATGGCACCCTCGCTTCTGGTGCCCTCACTTCTGGTAAAAGATACGCACTTCCGTCTCAAGATGTTCCGGCCCTTTTCGCCAGTGCCTCGTTGAGCGATCCCTGCCGGTAACCCTCTAAATCTAAAGCCACATACGCGAATCCTGCGGACTTCAAAGCCCGGGAAATTGCCCCTGCCATTTCGGGATCTAGCGCCCGGGGCAGCTCTTCCTTGGCTATTTCCACTCGCCCAAGCCTGTCATGCAGCCGCACCCGGAACTGCCGGAACCCTAACTCCCGCAGCGCCGCCTCGCCTCGCTCCACCAGCGACAATCGCTCCGCCGTAACTTCCGTCCCATACGGCAGCCGTGAAGACAAGCACGCCGACGCCGGCCTGTCCCAGCAGGGGAGTCCCGCCCGTCTCGCCAGCAACCGTATCTCTTCTTTGTGCAGGTTCGCCTCAAGCAACGGAGTCAGCACCCGGTGTTCCGCCGCCGCCCGGTGTCCCGGCCGAAAATCCGAAGTGTCGTCCGCGTTCACTCCATACACCACTGCAGCAAACCCTCGTTCTCTCGCCAACCCATCCAGCACGTTAAAAAGTTCATCTTTGCAGTAGTAGCACCGGTCCGCCGCGTTCGCCCGGTAAGCCGGATTCTCCATCTCGTGCGTCTCAACAAATTCGTGTCGTACCCCCGTCGCCTTCAAAAAAATCTCCACCTGCTCCCGGTCATACGCCGAATAGCTCTCCGATAGCGCCGTAATCGAAAGCGCTTTCTCTCCCAGTGCCCGATGCGCCGCCCAAGCCAGATAGGCCGAATCCGTCCCCCCCGACAGCGCCACAATCACCGAAGGCAGTGCACCGAGCCGTCCCAAAAGTGCACGCTCCTTCTCCTCGGCCATCCCTGCCGATTCCTCCCCCATCCGTATGTTCACCAAACTCCCCATCGCGTTCCTTCTTTCCTCTTCTCTGTGGACTCTGTGAAACCTCTGTGTCCTCTGTGTGAACTCTTTCTTCGCTCTTCCTACTTAAAATCCAACAGAACTTCCACCGTCCTCTTCTCCGCATCCGTTTGCAAGAAATGTCCAACCGTATCGTAATGTACCGGCAGATCCCTAAAGATGTTTTCCCGCTTCGATTCCAGCCGGTACAGAAAATCCTCGAACACTTTCTTGTCGAACACATCTCCCGGTTTCATGCTCCATGCTTCCTGAATCATCCGCTCCCCTGCCAGCGACATTCCCGAAATCGCCATCGACGCATAGTGAAAAACCGGCCCCTCCACAATCGTTACATCGTACGAAGCCGTATGCCCTGCATCATCATACGCCGCCACCGGCGTCACCTTCGCTTCCAGATACCCTCGTTGTCCGTACTCTTCCCGCACCCGCTCCCACCCGCCTTCAATCGCTTGTCCATTGGCAACATCGCCGGCCTTCATCCCCACTGTGTTCGTCAAAGTAATCGTCGAAATCGCCGCGTTCCCTTTCCACTCCACGCCTTTCCATTTGTATATTGCCCCCGGCGCGCATGGCACATAGACGGGAATCTGCTCCGCCAGTTTCTGCTGGTTCGGATCTCCCGCCAGCCGCACTTCTGCCGGCCCGATCTTCGCTTGCAAAAATCCCTGCTGCTGGTAAATCGGCCGGATCTGCTCCCCCAGAAAAATATCGATCGCCATCCGCGAATAGGGATGTTCGACAATCTCCCCGATGTGCGCCCTCACCGCCAGATCCTCCGTCAGTTTCGGATCGCTGAATTCCAGCTTGGAAATTTTCGGCACCGGCCCTTCCACCGTGAACTGTTGCTCCGATCCGTCGGTAAGCGGGCTCAACACCACCTGGTGCGTAATCTCCGCTTTCGGGTCCCGTGCGGCCACAAAAGCCTTCAACGCTGCCGCTGTGCGTTCCACCACCTGTCCCGCCGCCGGCAAATGCCCGTCGTAAAACGGCAGCTCTTTCCGCACTGCGTCATCCAGCTCCGAATCCGAATACCACGGAAAATTGTCGTAGGAAACCGGCAGCCGCGGATTTTCCTCGATGTGGAACGTCACCACCAGGTTGTCATTGTGCGTGTCGAACTTGAAATTCACCTTCGCGAAAAGGCCCGTGCGCACCAGCGCGTCCGCTGCATCCTGCAATTCCTTTTTCCCCACTTGCCCGCCGGAGGTGAGTCCCGTCAAGGAAGCAATTTGCGCTTCCGTCAGGTGCTTCTCGCCGTCCACACGCACTTCGCGCAGCGTCGCGGTTTGTGCATGCAGCAGGGGAGATACAAGGAGGGCCAGAAATCCAGCAAAGAAGGAAGGCGCCCGGCGGATCCGCATACGCTCATTCTAGCCGAATTTCGTCTCGTGACGCGAAGCGCAGCCACAAGTCACCGGGGTGGAGAACACATTGGGTCAGGGATTCCTACACATCTAAAAGTGTCATCCCGAACTCGCGCCTTTTGCGAGTGAGGGATCTGCTTTTCGCTATTTGACGGCTATTAGACAGGGACTCGAATAGCCCGCCTTCGCTTATTCCACCGTCACCGACTTTGCCAAATTGCGCGGTTGATCCACGTCGCACCCGCGCCGCACCGCAATGTGGTACGCCAGCAGTTGCAAGGGAATAATCTCCAGCAGCGGCGAGAGCAGATCCGGCGCCGCCGGCAGTTCAATGATGTGGTCCGAAGCCTCGCGCGCCAGATGATCGCCCGCGGTCACCACCGAAATCACGATGCCGTCGCGCGCCTTCACCTCTTTAATGTTCGACACGCTCTTTTCATAAAGCGTCATCGAAGCCGGATCCGCTTCATCCCGCGTAGCCAGCACCACCACCGGCAAGTTCTCGTCAATCAGCGCGTTCGGCCCGTGCTTCATCTCACCAGAAGGATATCCCTCGGCATGGATGTACGAAATTTCCTTCAACTTCAACGCTCCCTCCAGCGCAATCGGATAATGAATTCCGCGCCCAAGGTACAGAAAATCCGATTGCCGGAAATACTGCCGCGCCAGCCCTTCATAAAATCCCGTCTCTTCCGCCTGCAGAATCGTTTCCATTTTGTGCGGAATTCGCGTGAACTCCAGCATCAGTTTCCGCGCTGCGTCCGGCGCCAGTTTTTCCCGCACCTGCCCCAGATACGACCCTAGCAGCAGCAACGCCGCCAATTGCGCCGTAAACGCCTTTGTCGAAGCCACCCCAATCTCCGGCCCTGCGTGCGTCAGAATCGTTCCCGCGGCTTCCCGCGTGATCATTGAACCCTTGACGTTGCAGATTGCCAGGCTCGGCGATCCCTTTTGCTTCGCCTCGCGCTGCGCCGCCAGCGTGTCCGCCGTTTCGCCGGACTGGCTGATGCACACCGTCAGCGTCCGCGAATCTATGATCGGGTCGCGATACCGGAACTCGCTGCCGTAGTCCACTTCCACCGGCAGCCGCGCCAGCCGCTCGATCATGAATTTTCCGGCCAGCCCCGCGTGCCAGCTCGTTCCGCAGGCTACAATCCGCACGCTCTGGAATTCTCGAAACGCCTTTTCCGTAATCGCCATCTCATCCAGAAATACCTTGCCGGTGTCCTGCGAAATTCGGCCCAGCAAAGTGTCCCGCACAGCTCGCGGCTGCTCGAAAATCTCCTTCTGCATGAAGTGCTTGTACCCGCCCTTTTCCGCCATGATCGGGTCCCAGGTCACCTGGTGTGCCGGCCGGTCCACCGGCTTCCCGTCCAGGTCCGTCACTCGCACTCCGTCGCGGCTCAGCACCGCAACATCTCCGTCCGCCAGAAAGAAAATCTTTCGCGTGTGCTCCAGCAGCGCGGGAATATCGCTTGCCACAAAAAATTCCCCGTCGCCCAGTCCAATTACTGAAGGCGGCCCGATCCGCGCCGCGATCAATTTCTGTGGATCTTTCGCCGAAAGAAATACCAGCGAATAAATCCCGCGCAGTTCTTTCAAGGTCTTCCTTACCGCTTCTTCAAATGGCAGCTTCTTCGCGTATTCCTCCACCAGGTGCGCCACAATCTCCGTGTCCGTTTCCGTCACGAACTTGTGCCCCTCGCGCTGCAGCTTCTCTTTCAACTCCAGGTAGTTCTCGATAATCCCGTTGTGCACTACAACGTATTGCCCCGTGCAATCCCGGTGCGGGTGGGCATTCTCTTCCGTCGGCCGCCCGTGTGTAGCCCAGCGCGTATGCCCGATCCCGTACGTTCCCTCGATCGGCGATTCCTTCAGCACTTCTTCCAGGTTCTTCAGTTTTCCCGGCGCCCGGCGGATCTCAATCTTTCCCGTGCCGTTCACCACGGCGATCCCGGCGGAGTCGTACCCGCGGTATTCCAGCTTCCGCAGCCCCTCGATAATCACGGGGACCACTTTCTTGGGCCCGATATAACCGACAATTCCGCACATGCGGCAGTCTCCTTGGATTTGTACGTTCAGGGTAGCACGCGCATTCCCGTGGGCGTATGGAATGCAGCAACCCAGTTGCCAAACTAACGCTTTTGCGGGTCGCTCTCCGGCCGTTGCAACACGAAGATGTTCAGCTTCCGGTTGGCGTCAAAATAGAAGGTAACCCGCGCGCTCACCGGCTGCACCGCGGCCGTATCTTTGCGCCGGATAATCGCCACAATCGTCCCCTGCTTGTGCGCCGCCAGAATGGAATATCCATTGTTGTCCAAATATCGGACAACTTTTTCTTCTGGTGTCCCCTTCGGAAGTTGGGCTTCCAGCATCGCTTGAATTGGCTTCAGTTGCGTGTCGTCTGTTTGCCCGGCCCCGCCGCACCCAGCCAGTTCCGCCAATGCCAGGGCAATTAATAAACCGCGCTGCTTTCCGCGGCGCGGCGAAAACGTCCTTCGAAAAAATGAGAAGCCCACCGGCATGCGAACAGCTTTTATTCCACAATCTCGAAGCGAAACTCTTCGATCACCGGATTGGCCAGCACTTCCTTCGAAATCCGCTCCACCTGTTTCTGCGCTTCGTCGCGGTTCCAGCCGTCCAGGTTCAACACAAAAAATTTCCCCTGCCGCACGTCCGAAACCTGCTCGTATCCCAAGCCGGTGAGCGCATGGTGAATCGTCTTCCCCTGCGGATCCAGCACCGTCCGCTTCGGCATAACCCATACATGTGCTTTCATGCCCACAAGTATATCAATTCACCCGTTCGCTTTGGAGTGCGGGAGCCCTGCTCCCGCTTTTACGGTCGCAACCACGGCATCCAACTGCCGCATACCTTTCGCTCTCAGCTTTGTAGGGGCGGGGCTTGCCCCGTCCTCTTGGGTTGCTCTTCTCTGGTCGGTGGAACGCGTTACCTCGCCTCCCCAAACGCAAACCGAAATCCGTTCTCCGCCACACTCAAAATCTCTTCCTCCGTCAACCCCATACCCAACGCATTCCGATACTCCTCCTCCAGCGACGTATGGAACATCGCTGGATCATCCGTCGAAATCGTCACTGCCACCCCGCGCCGCACCATCTCCCCCAGTGGATGCTCCCCCATCGTCGGCGAATCTTTTCCCAGCTGCACTCCCAGCGCTCCCGTCCGCAAATTACTGGCCGGGCAGATCTCCAGCGGTATCTTTCGCTCCGCCAATGTCTCCATCAACGCCGCATCCCGAATCGCCGCAATCCCGTGCCCGATCCGCTCCACTCCCAGAATCTCAATCGCCTCGCGAATCTTTTCCGGCCCGCCAATCTCCCCCGCGTGCATCAGCCGGTGAAACCCATACTCCTCCGCCCGTTCATAAACGCCCCGAAACTCCGCCGCCGGTAAACTCAGTTCATCTCCTCCAATCCCAAACGCCACAATCCTCCGCGAAGCGCACCGTCGCGCTGCCTGCACCACGCCCATCGCTGCTTCCGCCCCGAACTGTCGCACCGCATCGAATATCCAGTTCAGTCGCAATCCCCGCTTTTCAAACGGCTCCGTCGCCGCCACAATCGCCGCAAAATTCGCCTCCGGCTGCTGTTGCCGCAAAAACATCACGCCCACCGAAAGCGTCACTTCCGCGTACACCACTTTCTGCTCAATCAGCTGTTCCCCCAGATCCGCTGCAATCAGCGCGAAATCTTTTGGCTCGCGCACAAACGACGTCACCCACTTGAACGCATCCAGGAATCCCGCAAAGTTCGTATAGGCGTACCGCCTCCGCACCTCCGCTTCCTCCAGGTCCAAGCCATGCCGCGCCGCCAGCGCGCTCGCAATCGCCGGGCGGATCGATCCCTCCAGATGCAGATGCAATTCCGCCTTGGGAAGGGAAGCGATGCGTTCGAAAAAAGGAGTAGCTTCCACGGTAAACAGTTAGTGAGGGAGTTGCGGCTTTCCCGCATTTGTCCATGCGGTCAGCCAGTAGGAACCAACGTCGGTCGAAGCCTCCGAAAGCTGCCGGATCAGCGACGCCGCGGTAAAATTGTAAAACCGGTCGTAATACTCGTCCGTGTACGAGTTCAGCCCCTTCATCGCCCGCCGGTCCGCCAGCAGCAGCGACTCCACCAGGCTGTGCGATTCCAGGCACGCCTCAAACGCATAGTCCGTCGGGTCGCTGATGAAAAACGCGTCGTGCGTGCTCAAGGGGAAAAACGATCCATATCGCGCGATCAGCACGCTGTTAAATCTATCGTTGATCCCATTCTGTTGCGTCAGCCGCCCGTCAAAATTCTCCGTCGTATTGAATGGGTCATGCGCCTCCGCCACATAATTTGCCAGAAACGCCGCGTCCAGCTTGGCCTGTTCCCATCGCCCGGCGCGCAAATCCTCCGTGAGCTTCTGGCTGTACACGCCGATCTGCCACGGCAACAGTCCTGTCGTCTGTATCTTCGATTTGCTGTATTTCTCGATTGCCGCTCTGTAGCTGCGCGGCAACGCAGTGAACGGGAACTTCCCGTACTTGTCCATCTCGATAAAATGATTATTGCGTTCCCAGGGGTGCTCGCTGATCAATCCCAGCGGGTCATCCACGTGATCCATCAGGAATCTGCGGTTAGCTTCGAAGAATGGCCGCAGTTCGACCGGCAACGTGTCCACCGCGTGATTCACCACCAGCCGCTGCGCGCCCTCTCCCCACGCCGGCGTCATCCGGGGACTCAACAGCCCCAGCGCCGCCACGATCAATGCCGTTCTTTTGATTGTTCGAACGTTCACCAAACATCGCCGGGGCATCACGCGTGTCCTTAACGAATTCTTACTTGATTGCCGCTTCTTACTGGGCCGTGCCGGAAAGCCTTAGCGTACTCCTCCTGCGCCCGTAAAAATAATAAATCACCAGGCCGATCACCAGCCAGGTGAAGAAGCGAATCCAATTCATAATCGGCAATCCGGCCATCAGCAGCACGCAAGTGATAATCGTAATCACCGGCGCAATCGGTCCGCCGGGTGCGCGGAAAGCTCGGGGTCGGTCAGGCTCGCGATACCGCAAAATCAGCACGCCCGCCCCAA
Source organism: Candidatus Acidiferrum sp. (assembly GCA_035693545.1). Classification (GTDB taxonomy): domain Bacteria; phylum Acidobacteriota; class Terriglobia; order Acidiferrales; family UBA7541; genus Acidiferrum. The sequence continues at coordinate 4,657 of DASSGJ010000518.1, read as the reverse complement.
CCAGCGCGAACGCAAACAGGGTCCCGATGTTCGAAAGGTCCGCCAGTGTCCCGATGTCCAACAGTCCCGCCGGAATTCCCACCACAAATCCCGCCAGCCACGTGGAAAAATCCGGTGTGTGAAACTTCGGATGCACCCGCCCGAAAATCCGCGGCAGCAAGCCATCGCGCGACATCGCAAACCACACGCGCGCCTGCCCAAGCTGAAACACCAGCAGGGAAGAGATCATCCCCATCAACGCGCCAACCAGGACCATCAGCCGCGCCGTGCCGAAATGCAGCTTCTTCATCGTGTTCACCACCGGCGCCGCATCATCCATCAGCGTCTGCCACGGCACCAGTCCCGTCAACACCACCACAACCGCGATGTACAGCAGCGTGCACACCACCAGCGTCGCAATGATTCCCCGCGGCAAGTCCCGCTGCGGGTTCTTGCACTCTTCCGCAGCTGTCGAAACCGAATCGAATCCAATGTACGTGAAAAACACGATCGACCCGCCGGTCAGAATCCCCGGCCATCCGTTCGGCGCGAAAGGATGCCAGTTTGCCGGCTTGATGAACCGCGACGCAACCCCCACGAACACCAGGATCGCCACGATCTTCAGCAGCACCATGATGTTGTTGGTTTCCGCCGACTCCTTGATCCCCCGCACCAGGATCACCGTCAGCAGCATCACGATAATGAACGCCGGCCAGTTGAACCCGAAGTGCCACCCCGGCCCGTAAATCATGTTGCCTTGCAAATCGGGCAACCCGGTCGGCAAATACGCCGGCGAAATCCATTTCGGGTCCGGATGCCACCCGAACCAGTCCAGCAAATCCACGATGTGCGCCGAAAACCCCACGCTCACCGCCATATTGCTCACTGCGTATTCCAGGATCAGATCCCACCCGATGATCCACGCGATCAGCTCGCCCATCGTCGCGTACGTGTACGTATACGCGCTCCCCGCAATCGGAATCATCGCCGCCAACTCGGCATAACAAACCGACGCAAACCCGCACACAATCGCCACCAAAATAAACGAAATCGCAATCGCCGGCCCGGCCCCCGGCCGCCCAAACGAAGTGGAACGCGTAATCAAATACTGCAAAAGGGGAGCGTTCAGAATCGAGGAAACCTGCAGTTTCTGCCCGGCGATAGCCGTTCCTACCACCGTGAAAATTCCCGAGCCAATCACCGCGCCAATCCCCAGCGACGTCAGGCTCAGCCACCCCAGCGACTTTTTTAATCGGATTTCTGCGTTTTCGGAATCGGACAGCAGTTGGTCAATGCTCTTGCAACGAAACAGTGGTGACGCCACCAAGCTCTCCGATCGCATCCGTGCCCCTCGGCGACAGCCAGGCACTGGCCGCCCAACCCGTTTCCAGCCGGACACGCACTGTGGAAGTGTTAGCGCCCCACTCTATCGCGACTCCCCACCCCGCGCAACTCGCCCTCTTCGGCGTTGTAGGGGAGGGGCTCGCCCATCCCTCTTGCTTTTCTCCTGCCTTTGCAGCGGCCGCCTCCGACCCCTTCATACTCTTCGAGTTTAAGTCCTCAACGCGGACCCGCTCGCCGCTGCAGCCAAACAATTCGATCGCCATCATTCTTCCGGTCCGAATAAACCGTGGTGCTGAAGCCAATCTCCCGTAACGCCGTTGCCTGGCCGTTGGTAGGCAGCGTATCGTTCGTTAGCACGACGCCCCCATCACTCAACATCGCCGCCAGGTTCATCTCCGCCAACGTCTGCTCAAACGCCCCGTAATAAACAAAAATATTGGTCCCGATGATCAGGTCAAACTTCTCTTCCGCAGGCAGCGCCAGCCTCTCGTAGACCACATCCAGACTTTTTGGCCGCACCCGAACCACAATCCCCGGGCGCACCTTCACCGCGCGGGTCTTCGGTTCGCCCGCGTCGGCCGGCGCCGGAAGTGGGGCCACATTTTCGCCGATCGCGCTTCCAACTGATTCCCAGTAGCCCAAAGCTTCCGGTTTCCACTCGACATTCGAACGGATGGGCAGTTGCAGCGTATATCCTGCGCCGCCCTGCGCCATTTTACGTGTCGCGCGCAGGTGTGCGTTCACTCGTTCACTGATGTCCAATGTCGTCACTTGCAGTTGATCCCCGCGCGCCAGGCCAAGCCGCAACAGGCTGTCCGCCACCGCGAACGGTTGATTCGTCTGCTCCGGATAATAGTCGAACCCCACATCCTTGTTGATCGTGTCCAGCCCTGGCCCCACGATGGCCACGCGACGCACTGATCCCGAGCGAAGGACACCCTTCTCCCTCAGCGCCTTAAGCGCTTCCTCCAGCGCGAAATTTGGAAAAATGGAAGTGTCCAGCGAAATCCCGCGCTTTTCGAAAACTTGCGAGCGCTCCCGAAATTCCGTTTCAGGGTCGGCCTCTCGCGCTCGCTGCAGCGCTTCGGCCAGCTTCTGGTTATCGCCCAGCATCCGCACGAGGTTCGACGCCAGAAACGCTCCCTCTTTGTTGTAGTCCTCCGCGGTCGCAAATCGAAAGCCTCTCTTTTCCAGGAGTGAGCGCATGTATTGCAGCCGTTCATTGCCCTTCGGATAGGCAATCCCGATAGCCAGATCGCGCAACCGCCCCTGGTACGCGTTTCCCGTGCTCCCAGCGTCCTTGCTCGCCCCCTCGCTTGCCGCGGCAATCTCCCGCAGTCTGGCCGGCGTCAGAACCGGTTCTTTGGTAAACGAAGTTCCAAACAGCAGCAGGTTTGCCAGCGTGTCCAGGTCGCCCTGTTCAAGTCGCGATTGCAGTTCCTTTTCTCTCTGTTCGACATACCGCGACCACGCTTTCGGATCGCGGGTCGCCTCGGCCGGCAATCCCTCCGGAAGAGCGTTGGCATAGGCCTCGATCACGGGCCGGGCTTCCGACAGCGCAAGCCGCCGCACCTCGACAGTCGAGGTCTGCGGACACGCTCCAACGGAGCTAACACTCACAAACGTTAGCGCAAGGGCTTTCGCGGTTATTTTCATAAGGAGGTCTCGCTTCTCCCGACCGCCCAAACCGCATCTGCTTCACCCATCAAAAACGTCACAAAGCAAAGCCCCAGCACTGAATGATCCAGCGAAGCCCCGAAATACTGCCACATCGGCGCTCCCGCCCCCGGATAATTCGACGAAACCAACAACGTCGCCATATACAGCAATCCAAACCCGCTCGCCCGCCGCACCCAAACTCCCAATATCAGCGCAATCCCAATCGCCAGTTCCCCATACGCCACCAGAAACGCAATCGGCCGCGCATGCGGCAGCACCAGGTTCTTCAAAACAGGGACCATCAACGGATACGCCCCGCCCTCCTGCAAAAACTTGTTAATCCAGAATTCAAATCCCCCGTGCAAAGTAAACTGCGTCCCAAAAACCTTGTACTGCCCGAAAATCAAAAACAAAATTCCCACGCATATCCGCAAAAACGCCAGCGCTCGCTGGTTGGTGAGTTGGGGATCACTGTGGCTTCGCATGGGGCTCCCTTCGGCCACCAAAGACTATCATTCTAGGTTGGATTCTTGGCACTTCGAATCGAGGAAACTCTTCAGACCTGCTGCAGTTGCGCGTACCGCTCAATAAACTTCTTCGTCCCGCGGCCCGGAAAACTCACGCTCACCCTGCGATCATCATCGTCGCCCTCAACTCCGACCACGGTCCCCACACCATACTCCGGATGCCGCACCTTTGTGCCCAGCATCGGGTCCGCCTGTCCCCCGCGCTTTATCGCCGGCCGCCCAAACGATGGAGTCGCCGCAGCCGCCCTCCGCTGTGGCGCACGCACAGCTGGCGCAGCAATCCCCCGCACCCGCCGCGTAAACTCCTCCGCGCTGTACGAATACTCCGGGTCCGGCTCATACCGCCGCGTCTGCCCAATTTCCGCCATAGACCCGCGCGCCGTCTCCACCAGTTCGCCCGGAATCTCCGCCAAAAATCTCGATGGCAACGAAGCCCGCATCTGCTGCTCGTTCCCAAACACCCGCCGGTACACCGCCCGCGTCAGCGTCAACGATTTCCGCGCCCGCGTCATTCCCACGTACACCAGCCGCCGCTCTTCCTCAATTCCTTTTTCCTCATTGATCGACCGGCTATGCGGGCAAATTCCGTCTTCCATCCCCGTCAAAAACACGTGGTCAAATTCCAGCCCCTTCGTGCTGTGCAAAGTAATCAGCGTGACGCCCGGCTTGCCCTCAAACGAATCCGCATCGCTCACCAACGCCGCCGCATCCAGAAAATCCGTGAACGATTCCCCCGCATCCATCGCCTCGGCCACTGCTCGCGTCAGCTCTTCCAGGTTCTCGATCCGCGCCACGTCTTCCGGCGTGTTCCGGTCCTTCAATGCATCCATGTACCCGGTCTCTTCCAACACATACCGCAAATAATCCGCCGGCTCTTTCGTCGAATACCCTTCCTGCAGCCGCTGAATCAATTCGCGAAACGCCCGCAGCGGCGCCACCGCCCGGCTCGACGCCGGATTCGTCATAATCGATTCCATCGCATCCCAGAACGACAGCCCTTCCTTCTGCGCCACATCCCGCAGCGCATCCACGGTAGTCTTCCCGATCCCCCGCGCCGGCACGTTCAGCACCCGCAGCAGCGAAACATCATCCTCCGGATGCAGTGCCAGCCGCACGTACGCCAGCGTATCCTTCACTTCCGCCCGGTT
>DASSGJ010000517.1:0-4408 GCA_035693545.1 Candidatus Acidiferrum sp. | reverse complement strand
GAAAAGAGAGGGTTCGAGAATGAAAACATTTGACGTGCAATTTCGCTTTCGGAATCGAGAGGAAGAAACCGTGGAATCGACAGTCACGGTGGAGGCGTCGAGCCTTCCAGGCGGAGTCGGTAAGGCGGTACGCCAGTTCGTTAAGGGTTTGGACCGGAAACAGCGGTTCGATATGAACAAGAATGGGCTGGAGATTACGGCCAAGTCCGCCGGCGCTGCGACGGAAGAACCGGCGGCCAAATCCGCCGAGGCCGCCGCAGGTTAAAGGCGTCCCGCGCACTCAACCAAAAAACGAAGCGCCGGCCTCATGCCAGCAACGCAATGCGTCGCGGACACTTTTGAGGCCGGCGCCGTTTTAGCGGGACAAAGATGCGCTATTTTTTGGGTTGTGCCGGTTGCTGTGGCGGCGCTTCGCTGCTAGGCGGAACGATGTTCTTCAGCCGCATGTAGGTGACCAGGTTGCCGTAGTGCTCCATATCGTGCATGTTGTTGACCGACAGGGCGCTGAGCCGCGGCGCATCATTCCCGAAAAGCTTGATGGTCTGCGCCGCCGACGCGTCGGTCATGCCGTCATAGGCTTTGTCACAATACGCAAACGCGGCAGTCAGCGCGGCGATCAGATCCGCTTTGGACGTTTTGGTGTGTTCGATGTCCAGCGCGGGATTCTTCTCCCCAAGCGCCAGCGAACAGAACAGGTACTGGCCATCCGCCACGTGTCCAATGATCTGGCCATAGCTGCGGACGGAGTCCGTGGGCTTGAAGCTGTAGTTTTCCTCGGGCATCTTTTCCGCGGAACGCAGCAGGATGTCCTTCAACCTTGAATAAGCCTTCTTGTTCCACGCACTGAGCGGATTATCCGGCGCCGCCGCGGCAGGTTTCTCCTGGGCCAGGGCGGCCCCGGCCGGCAGCAGCAGACAGACCATCAACATTCGCAACATTGTTCGCATGAGTTCCCCTCCTGAAAGGGTAATACGCAAACCCGCCGCAAATATTACACCGCGCCAGCGACATTTCTTATGTTTTGGGGCGGGTAGCTGGCTCGGAAAGCGATTCCACTCGCCATTGAAACCGCAAGAACTCGGCCAGCTTGGCGAAATCGCCTGCATTCGCCGTGAGGACTGTAATTCCCATGCGACCCGCACTGCAGGCAATCAGCGCGTCGTTGGTCAACCGCCCCTGGCCAATCTGCTCGTAATCATATTTGGCCGCGAGCCGCGAAAGCGCCTTGCCGGTTTGTGCCCAGTCGGTAAGATTCGGTACCAGCGTCCGCCTGGCCCTGTCAAAATCCCGTTCCAACCGCTCCACCGCGCGCCCGCTCCTGGCATTCGCTCCTGCGTAGAGTTCCTCGAGCACAACGGAGCTCAACCACACCGGTACCCCGGCGGCAGCCTGCCTCAACTGCAAAGGCGCCCCCGCCTTAGCCCGCAAAGCGGCAATGTAAACGGAGGTATCAAAAAGTATTGGCTGCATCGAGGAGTCCTCTGCCGTGGCCTATGGCTCCAGGTTGTTGTAGACATCCTTGATGGCAGCGCCACTGGCTACAAATCGCTCATGGGCTCGCGTTGTCAGCCGGTTCTTTTCATGCTCGGAAAGCAGAAAATCCAGTGCGCGCTCGATTACTTCCGTCTCCGTATCTGCACGTAAGAGCCGTTGCGCGCGCTTGATCTTTGCGCTGTCAAGCCGGAAGTGTTTGTGAACCCGCCTAGAATGGTTTGGCATTCCGATTATCTCGCTCACAGTATACGGCAGCCATGTACATAAATCTACCAATTATGAACATGCTCAGATTCGCGAAACTTGGCGATCCACAGCGTCAGGAGACCCGTTCGCGCACGCAGCGGAAACCGACTACGATGCTCCGTGTGTTGGCCTTAAGCATGTAACGGGAGGAAACGCGGGCGTGCCCCCGGACGACTCCGCGCCAGGAGCCCCCGCGCGCCAGGCGATACTCGCCGCCGTCAGGGCCCTGCGGGTCGGATTCCGGACTTTGCTTGTAATATGTCAGCGAATACCAGTCTTGCACCCATTCCCAAACATTCCCCAGCGTGTCGTGCAAACCAAACGCATTTGGCTTTTTCTCGCCCACGGGGTGGGACTTGCCCTCGGAATTGTCGCGGGACCAGCCAACTTCAGCCAGCGGGCCGTACCGGCAGGAGCTGTTTCCCGCGCGCGCCGCGTATTCCCATTCCGCCTCGGTCGGAAGGCGATAACGGTAGCCGTCTCCCTTGCGGTTCAGTGCCTCGCAGAATTTCTGCGCATCCTCCCAGCTCACGCCATCAACGGGGAGATTCGGACCCTTGGAATAACTGGGATTGACCGACGCGACCGTCTCATATTCGGCCTGCGTGACCTGGTATTTGCCCATCTCAAATGATCGAGAGATCGTTACCCGATGGGCCGGCTTTTCATCGGCATTGCAATCAGGATCTTCCGCTGAACAGCCCATCATGAAGTTCCCGGGCGGAATGCTCACGAAGTACATGATGCTTGACCTTTCCCTCACGGGCGGTCGCAAGCGTCATGCCCCGCGAGAGTACGGTGCAGCTCACCAGCTGAACTTTGTTGAGGACTTGCTTGACCCGAAGACTACCCCTCCGGTCCTGTCGCGTCAACCGCCGGAGTGCCTCCGCTGAATTGGTTGGTCTTTCGCACCCACGCCGGGTAACATTCCCGCCGACAATGCGTATCCATAACAGAGCCGCTTTCTAGTTTCTCTTTCCCATTTTCTGTTTTCGCTGTTCGTAGGAGGGGCGCCATGATTCGCGAACGAACTTTGAAGGTCGTTCTGATAGTGGTGGGTCTGCTTTTTGTGGCGACGGCTTACCCAATGGTGGCCATGCGCATTGGTGAGGCGGAGCAGATGATGCTGAGCATCTACGTCACCCTGGGTGTTTTCCTGTTGATTGCGGCAAGGAATCCCGGCGCGCATCGCAGCCTGATCGCGTTCGCGGGCTGGTCGAGCGTTGCGCACGCCGCGGTTATGACCGTGCAGTCCGTGTACGATGCGGGCGAACGGGTGCATTTCCTGGCCGGCTCCGCGATGTTCGTGGTGATCGGCATCGCCATCCTGGCCCTTTCGCCGGCAAAGCTAAAGGCAGCCGAAGCCTGACCGTCCTCGCTGCCGGTTTCCCTTCTGCGCCCTCGCGGCTTACAATGTCGCCGCAACTTTTCGAGCGAGGGCCAAAGCCATGCGAAAGCTTTTCTTTGTTGCGCTGTCATGTCTCGGATTTGCTGCGGCGGCGCACGCGCAGTACACCGATTGGAAAGCCATCGAGGACCTCGGCGGACCTCATGAGTTCGCGCAGCGGCGCGTGGAGCTGATGTCCCGGGCGAAGACTGGCTACACTCTGCTTTTTGCGCGCAACGAGATCCCCGAGGCCACGCACTACCGCGAAGACAACGACTTTTACTACTTCACCGGCTTGCAGGATCCCGGCGCCGTGCTGGTTCTGGACAACACCAGCGCCAACGTCATCCTGTTTGAGCCGCAGCAAGTGGGGCGCACCGCGCAGGTCTACGGCGCGAATCTGCTTTCGCAGCCGGAGGAGGCCAAGCGCCTGGGCTTCCCGGTTGTCCAGCCGATCGGCAATCTGGATATCTGGCTTTCCCAGGTTCTGAGCACGCATCCCCAAGTGGACCTGTGGATCCGAATGGGTTTCCCGGACAAAGCCGATGGCGCACGCGGCGAAGTCGGCCGCGATCACGCGTGGAAATTCGCGCATCCGTATCATGAAGACATTCCGCAGGATCTGGCGCCCGGAAAATTGCTGGCGGAACGCTATCCCATGGCAAAACTGCGCGATCTGACCCAGACGATCGATGAGATGCGCAACATCAAGCGGCCGAAGGAAATTGAGGTCCTGCGCCGCAATGGAAAGATCAGCGCGGAGGGCGACCGCGCGGCAATCGCGCACGCGCGTCCCGGAATGTTCCAGTACGAAATCGAAGCCCGCGCCTACGAATATTTCTACAGCCACGGAGCACAGGGCGTGGCCTACCTGGCGATTGTCGGCTCCGGAAAAGACATCAACACATGGCATTATTTCTCAAACCGGAACCTGATCGACGCGAATCAACTGGTGGTATTTGATTACGGCGCTTCGCTCGACCATATGACGATGGACATTACTCGCACCTTTAACATCAGCGGCAAATTCACGCCGGAGCAAGCGAAGTGGTATACCGTGGACCTGGAATCGCAGAAAGCCACCATCGCGCTGCTGAAACCCGGCCACACCTACGAAGAGGCCGAAGCCGCGGGCAAAGCGGTGTTTGAAAAAGCGGGCATCGGCAGCCAGTGGTACGGTTGGCCGGGTCACTTCGTTGGATTGGCAACGCACGACGTAATGCATCCAAGTGGCCCGATCAAGGCAGGTCAGGTGATCACCGTTGAACCGATCGTGGAATT
>DASSGJ010000516.1:0-11461 GCA_035693545.1 Candidatus Acidiferrum sp. | reverse complement strand
GCGTCGCTGAGCGCGACGCCGGGAGCGAGATTGAAGGAGAGAGTGACGGAGGGGAAAAGACTGGTGTGGTTGAGAGAGAGCGGAATCGTGTTGGCTTGAGAGGCGGTCATGGCGATGAGGGGAACATTGCCGGTGGAGGTGGTGTTGGTGTTTCCGTTTGAGCGGAAGTAAACGTTTTTCAGGCCTTCGGGACTTTGGGAATACTGCGGGGCGACTTCGAGGACTACGTAGTATTGGTTCAGCTGGGTGTAAATGATGGAAGTTTCGGACTGGCCGAAGGAGGCATAGATTTCCTGATCGAGGGATTGCGCAGTCTGGCCGAGTTTTGCGGCGGTGACGCGGTCGTAGTTGAGGCGAATATCGAGGCCACCGTTCTGCTGGTCGGTGTTGACGTCCTGCAAGACGGGGAGGCGCTTCATCTCGGCAAGGATGCGCGGGGCCCAGGTAGCGAGGTCCGAAGGATTGTCGGACTGCAGTGTGTACTGGTAGAGAGCGGAACTGCCGCGGCCGCCGATGCGGAGATCCTGGGAAGCTTGAAGGAAAGTTGAGGCGACCGGAAGGCGATTAAGCTGGGGGCGAATCCTGTTGATGATTTCGGGGGCGGTGACTTTGCGTTCTTTCAGCGGCTTCAGGGCGATGAAAATGTTGCCGGAATTGGTGGCACCACCGCCTCCGGTGAAGGCCATCACGTTCTGAACGGCGGGATCTTTCTTAATTACATCCACGATTTTCTGGACGGAATCTTTCATGGCAGGAAAGGAAGAATCCTGCGGACCTTGCACGCCTCCGCCGAGGGTGCCGGTGTCCTGCTGTGGAAAGAAGCCTTTCGGAATCATGTAGACGGTGACGACATTGAGGGCGATGGTGAGAAAGAGAACGGTGAGGGTAAGAATGGAATTGTCGAGCACCCAGTGCAGGGTGTGGCGATAAAGGGAAAGGACGCGGTCGAAGATGCGTTCGGTGGCCAGGTAGAGGCGTCCGTGCGGGCGAGAATGCTCGTCGCGCAACAGGTAGGCGCACATCATCGGGGTGGTGGTGAGAGAGATGATCATGGACACGAGGATGGCGGTGGAGAGGGTGATGGCGAATTCGCGGAAGAGGCGGCCGACGATGCCGCCCATGAGAAGCAGAGGGATGAAAACGGCAATGAGAGAGATGCTGATGGTGAGGACGGTGAAGCCGATTTCTTTGGCGCCCTTTAGCGTGGCGGCGAGGGGATCCATGCCGGCTTCGAGATGGCGGGTGATGTTTTCCATGACGACGATGGCGTCATCAACGACGAATCCGGTGGAGATCGTAAGGGCCATCAGGGAGAGATTGTCGAGGCTGTAGCCACAGAGATACATCACCGCGAAAGTTCCGATGAGCGAGACGGGAACAGCGACGGCGGGAATGAGGGTGGCGCGGCCATTCCGCAGGAAAACAAATACAACGACGATGACGAGAATGATGGAGAGGGCCAGAGTGCGCTCGACGTCGCTGACGGAGGCGCGGATGGTGGTGGTGCGGTCGAGAACGATGGTGGTGTCAATGCCCTTGGGAATGGAGGCCTGGATGGAAGGTGTTTCGCTGCGGATGCGGTCGACGGTCTCAATGATGTTGGCACCGGGCTGGCGGAAGATGATGAGCAAGATAGCGCGCTTGCCGTTGAGAAAGCCGGCCGCGCGAACGTTTTGCACGGAATCAATGACGTCGGCGACGTCGGTGAGGTGGATTGCGGCGCCTTTGTGGTAGCCGACGATGACGGGCTTGAAATCTTCAGCGTGAGAGATCTGATCGTTGGCGACGATGTCGGCGGTGGTGACGCCATCGGTGATCTGGCCCTTGGCGAGGTCGGAGTTTTGCAAGCGCAGGACGGACTGAATGTCCGTCATCGAGAGGCCGTAGCTGGCGAGCTTGGTGGGATTGACCTCGACGCGGACGGAGGGGAGAGCGCCGCCGCCGACGTTGACCTGGCCGACGCCTTGAATCTGCGAGAGCTTTTGCTGGATGACGGTGGAGGCTTCGTCGTAGAGCTTGTCGGGGCCGTATTTTTCGGAAGTGAGGCCGAGGATCATGATGGGCGCATCGGCGGGATTGACTTTGCGATAGGTGGGATTCGCGGGGAGATTGGCGGGGAGATAGGTACGGGCGGAGTTGATGGCGGCTTCGACGTCGCGCGCCGCGCCATCGATGTTGCGTGACAGGTCGAACTGGATAGTGATGGAGGTTGTGCCGAGGCCGCTGGCGGAGGTCATTTCCGTGACGCCGGCGATATGGCCGAACTGGCGTTCGAGAGGAGTGGCCACGGAAGAGGCCATGATTTCGGCGCTGGCGCCGGGGAGGCTGGCGTTGACGGAGATGGTGGGAAAGTCCACCTGCGGCAGAGGGGAAACGGGAAGAACGGTGAAGGCGATGGCGCCGGCGATGGCGATGGCGATGGTGAGCAGAGTGGTTGCCACCGGGCGATGGATGAAAGGAGCGGAGACGTTCATGAGAGCTCCGTGTGTTGAGGGCCGGTGCGCTCTGCCAGAGGCTTGGGCGAGAAACGGCGGGCGAGTTTATCGAAGAAGATGTAGATGACGGGCGTGGTGTAGAGGGTCAGCACCTGGCTGACAAGAAGGCCGCCGACCATGGCGATGCCGAGGGGGCGGCGCAATTCGGAGCCGATGCCGCTGCCGAAGGCAAGCGGGAGGCCACCGAGGAGGGCGGCCATGGTGGTCATCATGATGGGGCGGAAACGGAGGAGGCAGGCTTCGTAGATGGCGTCGGTGGAAGACTTGCCGTGGTTGCGCTCGGCGTCGAGAGCGAAGTCCACCATCATGATGCCGTTCTTTTTGACGATGCCGATGAGGAGAACGAGGCCGATGATGGCGACGACGCTGAGATCCTGCCGGAAGAGGATTAAAGCGAGGAAGGCGCCGACTCCCGCGGAGGGCAGCGTGGAAAGAATCGTGATCGGGTGGATAAAGCTTTCGTACAGAACGCCGAGGACGATGTAAACAGTGACGAGAGCGGCGAGGATGAGCAGGGGCATGTTGGAGAGAGAGTTTCGGAAAGAGGCGGCGGTGCCCTGGAAATCGGCTTGCACGCTGGCGGGCATGTGGAGATCGGTTTGAACTTTGGTGACGGCGGAGATGGCGTTGCCGAGCGAGGCGCCGGGAGCGAGGTTGAAGGAAACGGTGATAGCGGGGAATTGTCCCTGGTGATTGATGGAAAGAGATTGGGTTCTGGTTTCGAAATGAGAGAAGGCGCTGAAGGGAACGGCACTGCTTTTTGCGGAGCTGGTCGCGCCGGCGGAAGTGGCGCCTTTGCTGGAAGTGCTTCCGGACGTGCCGGCGGTTAGCGCATTTATCGGGGCAGAGAGAGTGTTGGCCGAGGGCGTGAAGAGCGCGGAGGTGGTGAGCGCGTTGGAGCCGGCGGAAGTGGAGCCGTTACCGGAGGAACTGGCGGCGGCGCCCTGGGTGCCGGCGGCGGCATTGGACTGGATGTAGAGCTTGTTGAGCATGTTCGGATCAAGCTGGAATTGCGGCTCGCTTTCCAGGATGACGTGGTATTGATTCAGCTGCGTGTACATGGTGTTGATCTGGCGCTGGCCGAAGGCGTCGTAGAGCGTGTTGTCGATGGTTGTGGGGGCGATGCCGAGGCGCGAAGCGGTTTGGCGGTCGATGACGAGAGAAACGGCGAGGCCGCCGGGCTGCTCGTCGGTGGCGACATCTTCGAGGTCGGGCAATTTCTTCAGGCGCGAGACGAAACGACTGGTCCAGTCGCTGAGTTCTGCGGGATCGGGATCTTCGAGCGTGTACTGATATTGAGTGCGGCTGACGCGGTCGTCCACGGTGATGTTCTGTACCGGCTGCATGAAGAGCTGGATGCTCTGCACGTTTTGCAGTTTGGTTTGCAGGCGGCGGATGACGTCGGAGGCGTTGATGTTGCGATCTTCGAGAGGCTTCAGGTTGATGGACATGCGGCCGCTGTTGGTGGTGATGTTGGTGCCGTCAGCGCCGATGAAGGAGGAAAGGCTCTGGACGGCGGGATCCTGGAGAATGATTTCCGCGAGTTCCATCTGCTTTTCGGCCATGGCTTTGGAGCCGATGCTGGGCGCGGCCTGGGAAATGCCCTGGATGATGCCGGTGTCCTGAACGGGGAAGAATCCCTTGGGAATGTAGATGTAGAGAAAGATGGTGAGGAGAAGAGTGGCGAGAGCGACGAGAAGAGTGAGGGTCTGGAAGCGAAGGACGACTTTGAGGGTGCGGCCGTAGAAGTCAATCATGCTGCTAAAGGCGTGTTCGGAAGCGCGAAAGAGGCGGCCTTGTTGTTCCTCGGGATTATGTTTGAGGATGCGCGAGGCCATCATCGGGGTGAGGGTCAGCGAGACGATGGCGGAAACGACGATGGTGACGGCGAGGGTGACCGCGAACTCGCGGAAGAGGCGGCCGACGACGTCGCCCATGAAGAGCAGGGGGATCAGAACGGCGATGAGGGATACGGTGAGCGAGACGATGGTGAAGCCGATCTGCTCGGCGCCCTTCAAGGCGGCCTGCATCGGAGGCTGGCCTTCTTCGATATAGCGAGAAATGTTTTCGACCATGACGATGGCGTCGTCAACGACGAAGCCGGTGGAGATTGTGAGAGCCATCAGAGAGAGGTTGTCGAGGCTGTAGCCGAGCGCGTACATGGCAGCGAAAGTGCCGATGAGGGAGAGCGGGACGGCGACGCTGGGGATAATGGTCGCGGAAATGCTTCGCAGAAAGAGAAACATGACCATCACGACGAGGCCGATGGTGAGGAAGAGTTCGAATTCGACGTCGGAGACCGAGGCTTGGATGGGAGTGGTGAGGTCGGTGAGGGTGGTGACGTCGATGCCCTTGGGGAGATTGCTTTCGAGTTGCGGGAGAAGCGCCTTAATGCGATTGACGACGCTGATGGTGTTGCCGCCGGGCTGGCGCTGGACGTTGACGATGACCGCGGGAGTTTTGTCCATCCAGGCGGCCTGGCTTTTGTTTTCGACGCCGTCCACGATTTTTGCGACGTCGGTGAGCATGACGGGCGCACCGTTGCGGAAGGCGACGACCACGTTGCGATAATCCTGGCTGGTAACGAGCTGGTCGTTGGCGTCGATCTGATAGTCCTGACGGTCGCCGTCGAAATTTCCTTTTGCAGCGTTGACGCTGGATTGAGTGACCGCAGTGCGCAGGTCTTCGAGGTTGATGCCGTAAGAGGAAAGAGCGGATGGGTTGGCTTGTATACGGACGGCCGGCTTCTGGCCACCGCTGATAGTGACGAGGCCGACGCCGCTGAGCTGAGAAATTTTGGGGGCGAGGCGGGTGTCCACCAGATCTTCGACTTGGGAAAGCGAGATGGAGCTGGAGGTGACGGCCAGCGTAAGGACGGGCGCGTCGGCAGGATTTGTTTTGCTGTAGATCGGGGGAGCGGGAAGGTTGGCGGGAAGAAAACTTTGCGAGGCGTTGATGGCGGATTGGACTTCTTCCTCGGCGATGTCAATGTTCAGGCTGAGATTGAATTGCAGGACGATGACAGAGGTGCCGCCGGAGCTGCTGGAAGTCATCTGGCTTAGGCCCTGCAACTGGCCAAACTGGCGCTCGAGAGGGGCGGTGACCGTGGTGGCGACGACATAGGGGCTGGCGCCAGGGTAGAAGGTGAGCACCTGGATGGTGGGATAGTCGACTTGCGGAAGAGCGGAGACGGGCAACTGCGTGTAGCAGACGATTCCGACGAGCAGAATCGCGGCCATCAAGAGGGATGTCGCGACCGGTCTGAGGATGAATGGAGCGGACGGACTCAAGGAGCGGGGCTCCCGGCGCTGTTTCCTGCGGCGGGTTTGGAGGAAACGACGACTTTGGCGTTGTCCTGCAGTTTATCGAAGCTGCTGTTGGCCAGCACGTCGCCGGGGGAGATGCCAGTGACTTCGGTGATGCCGGCGTCGGTAACGACCGGTTGAATGACGCGCATGTGGGCGACATTGTCCTGAATGACATAGACGAAGGCGGTCTGGCCATTGTGCTGGATCGTGGAGGAGGGAATCAGCGTGGCGCCGTGATGGGTATCAACGAGAAGGCGCACGTTGACGAATTCATTGGGGAAAAGCGCGGCGTCCTTGTTGTCGAAAGAGGCGCGGGCTTTTACGGTGCCGGTGGTCGTGTCGATCTGATTGTCGAGGGTGAGCAGCAAGCCTGTGGCGAGGTGTTTGAGAGCGGAGCGGTCAAAGGCGTCGACAGTGAGTTTCGCGTTTTTGCGGAGACGAGCTTGAACCTGGCCGAGATTGTCCTCAGGAACGGTGAAGATTGCGGTGATGGGCTGGATTTGCGTGACGACGACGAGCGTGAGATTGCCGGAGGACTGAACGACGTTGCCAGGATCGACGAGGCGCAGGCCAACCCTGCCGGTGATCGGCGAGACGATGTGGCAGTAGTCGACCTGGATTTGATCGAAGCGCACCACGCCCTCGTCGAATTTGATTGTCCCTTGCTGCTGGAGGACGAGTTTTTCCTGATCGTCGAGGGTTTGCTTGGGAATGGCGTTGCGGTCCCAGGCGTCGTGATAGCGCTGGAGGTCCATTTTTGATTGGGCGAGAAGATTGGTATCGCGTTCGAGCGTGCCCTGGGCCTGGAGAAGAGAAGCCTCGTAAGGCCGGGCGTCGACGTCGATCAGCGAATCGCCTTTGCGGACAAGCTGGCCTTCTTTGTAATGCACGGCGGTGACGATGCCGTTGACCTGGCTGGTGATCGATGCGGTGTAAACGGGTGTGACGGTGCCAATGGAATCGAGATAGACGCCGATGTCGCCCTGCTTTGCAACCGCGGTTACAAGACTGACCGGGCCGCCTCCACCCCTTGGCGATTTCGCGGCAGTTGCGGAAGCGTCGCGCTTGCGCATGACGAGATAAAAACCAGCCGCAAAGACGAGAAGAATAATAATCCACACAAAGGCCCGTACACCCTTGTGGCGAGACGGAGGAGCGGAGAAATGATATTCCGAGTCTGCGCGAGAGTTCTGATCAGTCGGCAAGTTGGTGATCCTTTGTCATGACTGTGCACCGGACTTTGACGGAAGAGTCCGTACAGTATTGACGGGAATTGTGGCTTTTTGGATACAGTTGTTTCTGCGAATCCGGATGCTGGGAGCATAAATCAGTTGGGCCGGGGAGAGAATCGA
The DNA here is from genome assembly GCA_035693545.1 of Candidatus Acidiferrum sp. Taxonomy (GTDB): domain Bacteria; phylum Acidobacteriota; class Terriglobia; order Acidiferrales; family UBA7541; genus Acidiferrum. The sequence goes on along the minus strand of DASSGJ010000516.1, from coordinate 4,306 downwards.
ATTTAGAGGAGAAACCTGATTGTCGCAAGTTAAATTGAATCATCAGTACGTCTTTGTGAATTCCTGACTGAGGTAGCAAAGTGGCAGGCCGGAGCGCAAGAGATTCGGATTCCTTTCGCCGCTGGCGGCGGCCTCGCTAGTTTGTCTTTACTGCGTCACAATCAAATTATGAATTCGGCCGATGACACAGCTTGGATCGCTGAGCGCGCCAAAGCACTGGGCTTTTCGCTTTGCGGCGTGTCGCCCCTGGAGCGCTTTCCGGAACATGCCGAATTTGAAGAGTGGCTGAAACGCGGATACGGCGGAACGATGGGATATCTTGCGGATCCGAGGCGGGGAGATCCGGCTCAAGTACTGGAGGGAGCAAAGAGCGTGATTGTATGCGCGCTGGACTATAACACCGCGCACCCTTATTCGAGTGAGGCGGCGGCTTCCGACCCTGACAGTGGGGCGCACGGATGGATTTCACGTTACGCATGGGGGCGCGACTATCACGAAGTTTTGTGGGAGCGGCTGAATGCGCTGGCGGATGCGTTGCGCGAGAGATTCCCGGAACCACAGGAGTTCCGGGCGTACGCCGACACGGGCCCTGTTGCGGAGCGGTTATTTGCCAAATATGCGGGACTGGGCTGGCTGGGGAAAAATACGCTGCTGTTGAACGAGAAGCTGGGCTCGTGGTTTTTTCTCGGAGCGATTTTCACGGCGCTCGAGCTTTCACCCTCGCTGGCGCGGGATGAGATGCCGCCAGCCGATCTTTGCGGCAACTGCCGGCAATGCCTTGATGCATGTCCAACGGGAGCTCTCGTCGAGCCTTATGTGATGGACGCGCGCCGATGTATTTCGTATCTGACGATCGAGTTGAAGGGGAGCGTGCCGGAGGAGTATCGCGAAGCGATCGGAAACAACGTTTATGGCTGCGACATTTGCCAGGAGGTATGCCCGTACAACAGGGACGCGCCGGTGGCGAGTTTACCGGACTTCGAACCGCGGGAATCCCAGGCTGGAGAGAGCTTATTGAAACCGCGACTGGAATGGCTGGCGAACATGAGCGAAGAAGAATTCCGAGAGAAGTTTCGCGGGAGCGCGATAAAGCGGACGAAGTGGCGGGGATTGGTGAGGAACGCATGCATCGCGTTGGGGAACGCAAAGTTGGAACGCGGGTCAGCCGAACAAATGCGGATAGTGGGTTTGTTGGAACGATTGGCGGAATCACCGGAAATTGCGATCGCGGAATCTGCCCGATGGGCGCTTTCACGCATCCAATGAGAGTTGAAGAGTTGGTGTCGCGACTCCGGCGCCGGGCTTCGGGTTTGGGACTGCTTCGGTTAGTCCACCAGATTTTCTCGCCGAAAGGCGCTGCGTGTTGAGCGTGGGCTGTGGAGGCGGTATAATCGCGCGCGGAAGTCCACGCGCCCACCCAAGCTGAGGGCTTCCATGAATCGCCGTAAGTTTCTTGCAACCAGTGGCATCCTTGGCGCTGGCTTACTTGGGGCAGGCAACGCCTCTTCGAGTTTGCTGCACGCTGAACCCAGATCCGATTTCGAATCAAATCTCAATTTGGAGGACAAACCAGTGGCATTCTCAGTGCCCCCTTTGCCGTACCCGAACGACGCACTTGAACCGTACATTGATGCACGAACGATGGAAATCCATCATGACAAGCACCATGGCGCGTACGTAACCAACCTGAACAAGGCCCTGGAAGGGCATGCGGACTTGCAGGCAAAGTCGATTGACGACATTTTGAAAAACCTCGACAGCGTACCGGAAAACATCCGGGGCGCGGTGCGGAACAATGGCGGGGGACATTGGAACCACTCGCTCTTCTGGCAGCTGATGAAGAAAGGTGGCGGGGGCGAGCCGAAGGGCGATTTGGCCGGCGCAATTAATGCGAGCTTTGGTTCCTTTGCGGGATTCAAGGAGAAGTTCAAGGCGGCGGGCCTGGGCCGGTTTGGATCCGGCTGGGCGTGGCTGCTGGTGAAAGACGGGAAGCTGGCGATTGATTCGACGGCGAACCAGGACACGCAGTACATAGCCGGAGGCAAGGCGGTACTCGGCATTGACGTGTGGGAGCACGCGTACTACCTGAAGTATCAGAACGTGCGCGGGGATTATATTGATGCGTGGTGGAATGTGGTGAATTGGGACAAGGCGGCGGAGCTGTATAGCGCTGCGAAGAAGTAACGAAGTAAACATGGCTTGACGCTTCGTCATGGCGGCCGGGCAGTAAATCGAAGAGGGCCGGGCTAGCCCGGCCCCTACAAAGCGGTAGGAAAAGTAAAAGGCCGTTCCGGTCAAACCGGAACGGCCTTTTTTTATGAGTACGTGGTGCTCGGGCTGTCGCTTACGCCATCATGCGATGGCGAGCCAGCGGAAGCACTTTGCCTGGTTCCGCATTCCGACGGTATCCCTCGCGGCGTTCCTGATAGGGACCGAGTTGTGGAGCAGGGCCGCCGACAGCGGGCGGAATGGCGTTCAGCGAATGGCGCGAAGCCTCGCGCATAAGTTCCAGGCGGCCACGCACCTTGAACTTGGCGAGCAGAGAAGAGACATGAAATTTAACGGTGCGTTCCGAGAGATTCAGTTCGTTGGCGATTTCCTTGTTGGCAAGACTGCGAAGGATGCCATCGAGGACTTCCTCTTCACGACGGGTAAGACGCACAGCGTTTTTGGCGCTGTGGCCGGCTTCGAGGAGTTTCTGGGCTTTTTCGGCCAGGCCGTTCAGAGCATCGGGAGCGGCCGGAACCATCACGAGATAATCCTTGGGAGATTGGCCGCGCACCAGGCAATGCATGGCGAGCAGGCCGGCGGCATGATCCACGGGGAGTTCCCCGCTGGGTCCGGCCTCGACGTGGAAATGGGCCGTGCCCGTACTTTTTTCATAGAATAAATAGACGCTGGTCTGAGCAGAGTATTTCGGCTGGGGTAGCGAGTGGGTCGCTAGACTTCTGCGGATCAACTTCACGTGCACTCCTCTGATTGTGCCTCGTGGTGGGACCGAAGCCATCCTGTTGGATTTTGACCCTCAATAACCTCCAATTGAGGTCGGCCGGAATGACCGAGCAAGCGACAAGGAGCAGGACTGGATCAGGCCCATATACGCCAGAGGAAAAAATCCCTCAGAAACCCCCTGGGGTAAAGTAAAGGATCCTTATCAATAGCTTGCGAAAGTTACACCTGACCACGGTAGGCCAATGCAACCAGTTGGCCGGACTGTAAGTTTTTACAGGCGTTGGATTGTCAATAACTTAGAGGGACCCGCGGGCGTGGAAAGAAAGAGATTGAAGGTAGAAATTGCCCGGGTCTCGAACTTTTTTCCGAGGGGGGAGATTTCCACAGGTCATGGGGTAAGAACTCGAGTCTGGGTCGGGGAGATGATTTCGTATTGAATACCGCGCCATGTGATGCGCCGGCCGAAGAGTGACGCGATGAAATTGGCCAAGTACAAAAACGGAACGAGCAATGTGACCGCGATATAAATCCACGATTGGGCCATGATGTCTGCTTTGCAGAGCGGAATAGCTTCGGTTACGCCGAGCACGCGCAGAGCGCCACGAAAAGAAGCCAGGAGAAGGGGAAGGGAAAAAAGCGTGACGACCTGAAAAGCGGGCCTGGAGTCTATGGTGAGATCGAATGCGAGCAGAAGCCCAAGCAGGAGAGTGAAGCAAAAAAGAAAATGGGTGGCGAAAGCCGGGGCCCACATTTTGGGACGATAGATGCGCGTGATCTTAATCTGGCGGTTGGTGAATTCCAGGAGACCCGGAAAATCGGTTTCAACATAGGAAGGCGTGAGGCACTCGGGAATAAAAACGATCCTGCGGCCGCTTCTTTCGATGGCGTTGGTGAGTGAGTAGTCATCGCTAAAGGAATTTAGCCAAACCTCGAGCATGTCGAGCTGCTCGAAAAGGGCGCGCCGGATGGCGGTGCCGCCACCCCAGCAGAAATTTTTGGCATGGCCGCCGAGCATAGTGACGACGGACGCATTCCATGCAGCGAGAAGAGCGTTTGGAAAAGCATTGTTGGCCGGAATGAACCAGCGCATGGTGGTGGTGGCGCCGATTCGCGAATCGGCGAGAGGGGCAACAATGTGATGCAGCCAGGTTTTGCCGGGGCGGCCGTCGGAGTCGACAAAGACCAGGACTTCGAAATCGGGCGGGAGTTGCTCGACGGCAACGCGGAGATTGTTGACCTTTTCGCTGGAGCTCGCCGGCTTGCCGGCAATGACGACATGTGCTTTCACTCGAGAGGAAGCGGCGATGCGCTTTACGAGGCTGTACGCCGGATCATTTTCGGATGCGAGGACGAA
>DASSGJ010000515.1:0-6606 GCA_035693545.1 Candidatus Acidiferrum sp. | reverse complement strand
GGCGAAGGGAGTGATCGCGTACGACGCGAAGTTCATGTCGCCTTCGCTGACTCGCGATTACCCGCTGGTGGCGGAGCGCGCTTCGGGCGCCATTGTGGAAGATCCGGACGGAAATGCCTTCCTCGATTTCGCCGCGGGGATTGCGGTCTGCTCGACCGGCCATTGCCACCCGCAGGTGGTGGCGGCCATTCAGAAGCAGGCTGCGGAGATGATCCATATCGCCGGAACGGATTTCTATCACCGGCACATGCCTGAGTTCGCGGAAAAGCTGGTTTCCACGATGCCGAAATCGGATAAGTGGAAAGTGTTTTTCGGCAACTCCGGGACGGAAGCGGTGGAAGGCGCGATCAAGCTGGCGCGCTACCACACCAAGCGCGACAAGCTGATTGCGTTTTACGGCTGCTTCCATGGGCGGACGCTGGGTTCGCTTTCGCTGACGGCTTCAAAGAGCACCCAGCGCAAGAATTTTGGGACGCTGCTCGGCGGCGTCGAACACATTCCCTATCCTTACGCTTACCGCTGCGCGCTCGGCCACACCAAAGAAACCTGTGGCGCCGAAGTCATCGAACTGCTGGAGCAGCAGATCTTCAAGCGGCTGTTCGCTCCGGAAGAGGTTGCGGCGATTATCGTCGAACCGGTGCAGGGCGAAGGCGGCTTCATTCCGGCACCGCTGTTTTTCCTGCAAGAACTGCAGCGCATCTGCAACAAGCACGGCATCATGCTGATCATGGACGAGGTGCAGGCGGGCATGGGCCGCACCGGGAAGTGGTGGGCCAGCGACCACGCGGGCATTACTCCGGACATCCTGCTGACCGCGAAGGGAATTGCCAGCGGCATGCCGGTGGCGGCCTTTATCGCGAAAGAAAGCGTGATGAACTGGAAAGTCGGTTCACACGGCACAACGTACGGCGGGAACCCTGTTTGCCTGGCCGCCGCAAGCGCGACGTTTGACTTGATCGAAGGCGGGTTGATGGCCAACGCGGAGAAGGTGGGGAACTACATCTTCAGCAAAATCAGCGACTGGCCGAACCGCTTCAAGATTGTGGGCGATGTGCGCGGCAAGGGGTTGATGATTGGCGTGGAGATCGTGCGCGACCAACGCACCAAGGAACGCGCGGCGGATTTGCGCGATGCCGTGGTGGACAATGCGTTTCACCGCGGGTTGCTGACGCTCGGCTCGGGTGAGAACTCGATCCGGATGTCGCCTCCGCTGATTATTGACGAAGAACAGGCCGATTGCGCGATCCGGATTATGGAGGAGTCGATCCGGGAGGCGGAAATTAGAAAATAGAAATTGGAAATTAGAAATTAGGAAGAAGCGTTTCGATCCCGCGGCTGGCAAGGTATACCGGCCGCGGGGTTTTTGTTTATACTGTGCGTGTACTATGCACAGAGGGTAACTGGCGATGGGAGTGCTGGCGCGGATTGGGTTTGCCTGGGTGAAATGGAAGTCGCGCCGCGGGCTGCGCGAGATTGCTCCGCCGGCAGAAGGCGACTGGAAGCAGGAGTCGCTGCGCGTCGGCGTGCGCGGGGAAACCTACGCCTATTGGTATTTGCGGCGATGCGGATACGTGTTCATCGCAAGAAATTACCAGCCGGCCAGGGAGAAAGGCGAACTGGATCTTGTGGGATTCGACGGCGACACCCTGGCATTTGTGGAAGTGAGGACGCGCGCGGTTGCAAAAGGGAAGATCGCCCTGCCGGAATTGAGCATCGGCAGAGAAAAGCACCAGGTGCTGGTGCGCACAGCTCACGCGTTTTTGAGAGAGCGCCACGTAAAGAAATGCCCCGTACGATTTGACGTCATCGGGATCGACAATACTCCGGGAAAGCCGCCGGTCGTGCGGCTGCATAAAGGCGCCCTTGGCCCGCGGGCTTGAGGTTCCACCGTAGCCGGGCATATTTCCTGTAGCTCACCCCTTCAGGGGTGAGGTTGTTCCCGTCCCCGGCGAAATCTCGCCACGGCCGCGAAAACCCTCAGGCCTGAAGGCCTGAGCTACAGGTCAAAGAACCATTCGGGGTACAATACACGACAAGCTTGGGTGCCTAGAGAGAGCATCCTGAGAGTATTCGTCTGGGGGAAATGCATTGCCGGAGTTACGCAAGGATCCAATCACAGGACGTTGGGTGATTATTTCAACCGACCGCGGAAAGCGGCCGAACGATTTTCTGCGCGAAAGCGTGTTTCCCAAACCGCCGCAGAATTGCCCCTTTTGCCCAGGGAATGAAGCGAAAACGCCGCCGGAGATTCTTACCTATGGGCGGAACGGAACCGGCGCCAACACGCCGGGATGGAATATCCGCGTGGTGCCGAACCGTTTTCCGGCGCTCGGAATTGAAGGCGAACTGGACCGCGAAGGCGAAGGCCTGTTCGACAAGATGAACGGCATCGGCGCGCATGAAGTGGTGATCGAAACGCCGCAGCACCAGACCACTCTGGCGCAGTTGCCGCAGAAATCGATTGAAGACGTTCTTTGGGCCTACCGCGACCGGATGCTGGACCTGAAGAACGACAAGCGTTTCCGCTACGTGCTGATCTTCAAGAATCACGGGGAAGCCGCCGGCGCTTCCGTCGAGCATCCCCATTCACAACTGATTGCCCTGCCCATCGTGCCGCGCCGCGTACGCGAAGAAGTGGACAACTGCTGGCACTACTACGACGAAAAAGAACGCTGCATTTTCTGCGACATCATCCGCCAGGAACGCGATACCGGCGAACGGGTGATCGGCGAAAACGAACATTTCATCACCGTGGCCCCTTATGCGCCGAGGTTTCCGTTTGAAATGTGGCTGCTGCCCAAGGTGCACAGCTCGTCTTACGAAAACAACCAAAGCACCATGTACGGCGCGCTGGCCAATATGCTGAAAGACACGCTGATGCGCATGGACGCTGTCCTCGACCGGCCCGCCTATAATTTCATGATTCACACTTCGCCTATCGGCGAGGAGATCAACGACCATTATCACTGGCACATTGAGATCATTCCCAAGCTGACCAAGGTGGCGGGATTCGAATGGGGCACCGGGTTTTACATTAATCCGACGCCGCCGGAAGAGTCGGCGCGGTTCCTGCGGGAAGCGCAGATCGAAGAACCCGTTAAAAAGTGAGCCTTTTCGCCGGATTTCCGGGGTGGGGAATAGGCTTTTCGGGCAACCGGGATTGCAAATCGGCCCCATCGCCTGACAGACGGCGAAGATTTTCGTTATAATTAAGGATTGAGGCGCGGTACCCAAGTGGTAAGGGAGAGGTCTGCAAAACCTTTATGCGTGAGTTCGATTCTCACCCGCGCCTCCAACAAATTCCCCATAAAATCGATGGTTTTTGAAGGAGCCTAGGGAAATCGTACGATTTTTGTACGATGAAATTAACTGTACATCCCTCTCTACTTATCGCCACCTGCGCGGGGCGGCCACTGACCGATGGCCTTCAACCTCTTGCGACGCAAAAGGTATAGTCCTATCACCAGTAGCCATACTCTGGGGTCGCCAACCATAGAGCCCATAAACGCTCCGATTCCCCCCACCCCCGGCCACCAATACTCATATTGCGAACATATCCGATACAAGTTCCATGCACCCAAAAGAATCAACACCACCGTAGCGATGATTTCGTAGATGCTGGGTTCGGATTTGGGCGATGAAGAAGTCAACTTTGGAGCACCTTCTCCAACTCGCGGTCCAAGCCATCCTGCCTTAGCCCACGGCGTTTCCTGAAACCTAAAAGTTCGGTGGGCCAATTTCCAGCTTATAGATAACGGTCTTCGGCCTTATATCGCCAAATGGACCCGCACATATTTTTGTCGTGGCAGCGGGCCCTGGGGTCGATAGCATAGAGACACTGCCCTCTGCCCGATTGAGCAGCAGGGTGTCGATTTCACATTCTTTTCCTTTCGGAAAATCATTTTCGACGACTGCTCGAATCTCGTTGCTAGTCCACGACTCTACGCGGTAGATGTCCGTGTTGGTTTGCGACCCATTCATGACCTTCTGGTTGCGAGCTAAAATGCAGATGCCCAAATCTTTCAGGCAACGCACTTGCGTAATCCACTCGAATGGCTTTTCGTCTTTATCTTGGGCCACCCAGCGATTTCCGTACGCGGTGACTTGCGGGTCTGACACAAGTTCCTTCCCGTACCAACAAAACGTCATCATTTTGTTGCACTGAGTGTCGCCGTGTTGCCAAGGGTATTTCTTCGCAGCGCTTTGCGCGAAGGCGCTAAGAGTGAATGCAGCGATTACCAAAACTGAATAAGTCCTCCGCATGGTTCTCTTCTCTCTCTCCGAATGGCGGCGAAGGTTTATTTGACTATGGATGTTGCTTCGGCTCGACCTCTTTTTCTGGAAGCCATTTGTGTTCCTTCTCCCAGCGAGCTGAACCCTTTATCACAAAAATATCTTCCGTGGTCTTCTCTGCGCCAAAAAACTTGCAAGCCTCCGCCTTATCAGCATCGAGCCGTTTCAGAGAATGCGCTAACGTGATGTGCTTGTCGGCAAAGGAAACCTGCATTGTGAGTGTCATGCATATCGGGCTTGAGTCCGTCGCGATCAGCCCGTCGTCATCCCACTTGATGACACCCAGATAACTAGTGAAGACGTGGGGTCGCCCCATCAAGTTCTCCGCGGTCGCCAGAACACAGGTCTTAATTTCCTTAAAGCAGTCAATCTTTGTTTCGGTCATGTCTGTTTTGATGTTCGGGTCCGGCGACTCCCAACTGCCCGTGGCAAAGAAACCACTTTTTGAGTAGTTGAAATAAACTGCCTGCGCGGACGCTGTCAGAGTGAAGAAAGCGCCCAGCATAAGAAACCTCCAAAACATAAATTCCTGGTGGCCTCCCTGTGGCCGGATTCTATCTCAAACTGGGGTGACCCTGAACCAAACAACGATTTGATGCTGTTAGATGGAGGGAGCACCTGCCGTACGGGCAGCATCAAACATTGGAACGATTCCGTCCGCCGTTACACTGTTGCTGGGTCTCCCGGCTCCAACCGGGAAGCGTACTGTAAATTATGCCCGCTGAAATCAATTCGGAAGAACACACGCTGCCCTCGGCAGGGCTTACCGTGCACTTCGTAGTGCGGAGTCAGTGAAAGCACTACTGAATGCGTCTGGCCATTTGCCATCCAAGCCGGGTCGGCACGCTCTATGTTGTATGCCGCTTGCAAAATTTCTGCACTGGCTTCCTTCTCGCGTGAACCGTGCGGGGCCAGTGCGAGGCGCAAGTCTAGTTTCGCCGGGTCGGCGGCTCTTCCCTTGGCTCGCGCTATCAGCGTGAGATGAGTGCTCAAAATTCCAACGGCTGAAGCGTTTTCAAGCCGGAGCCAAGCCTCCTGGGGTTTACTCGCGTCCGGCCTACGTAGCTCAAGTACGACGGAAACTGAGGTTTCCCGCCGCTGGTCTTCGATTTCCCGCTGGAGCCTCCAGAGGCGGTAGCCTACTCCCGCCTGCACACACGTCGCTACGGCAATCACTACAGTCAGGGCGATAATTGGCCAATCCATTTCAATCGCAGTGTAACATCGCTTTACGGACCACAGAGAATGGAGATACTCTTCCCCTTTGTAATTCCTCCGCACAACAGCTGTAACACTTCCTTGTTTACGCCCGGGTCTCTCGAGGAGCAACCGAGCATTAATGTTCGACGAGACTTGATGTGTGGAAAGAAGCCCGGGATGAACCTATAATCGCGCCATTCCAATGCTATTTGGCCGATATCCCTGGCGCGTCGTGGCTGTTTCAGCCATCAGCCTGATCGGGAATGTTTTCCTGGGCTACTACATGCTGTTCGGGCTGGCTTCCGACGGCGTGAGCCTCGACGAAAAGGCCGGCTGGGTGGTGGTGACCGACGTTGGCGAACAGACCGCGGCGGCGCGCGCCGGTGTGCAACGGGGCGACAAAATCCTGAGCGTCGATGGCCAGCAGATCGTGACGGTGGTGGACTGGCTGGCCCAACGGATGAACTTTGCCGAGGGCCGGCCGGTGGCGATTCACCTGCAACGCGGGGATCGGACTCTCGACGCGACGCTGGTCATTTACGGAAGAATCTGGGATGAGTGGAGCAACTCGCTGCGGACTTCCAACGTAATTTTCCTGGCCTACAAATTAATCACCCTGGCAATCGGGCTGTTTGTGGTGTTCAGCCGGCCGCGGGACCTGGTGTCCCGGCTGGGCGGCTGGGTCCTGGTAGTGATGGCGACCGTCTTTGAAGCGTTCCAGTGGGGACTCTCGGCGTCAACTCGTTCGCTGCCTTTGCTGGCGGCGGTGCCGGTCATGCTGGTATACGTGAGCGCGGCATTTCGCACGCCCTTGCTGGCTGCATTTTTCTGCTTGTACCCGAAGCGATTGTTTGTGAACCGCTGGATGTGGACCGGCTTTTGCGCCGGGCCGGTCGTGGCCACCATCTATGCGCTATATCTTTTTGGCCGGACGGTGTACGACCCGGAGCATCTTACGGCGCTGACGCCGTCGTGGGTGCTGCTGGTGTTCGGCGTGCAGAGCCTGGCGTACCTGGGCGCGGTGCTGGTGGTGCTGCCGCTAAGCTACTGGAAACTGGAAACGGTGACCGACCGGCGGCGCTTCCGGGTGCTGGTGTTTGGCGCGATGGCGGC
>DASSGJ010000514.1:0-6887 GCA_035693545.1 Candidatus Acidiferrum sp. | reverse complement strand
GGGAATGCTCATCGAAGCGATCATCGCGCCGCGATACGTTTTGTCTTCGTGCGCTTTCAGCACCATGGCCGCAAGCTGGAACTCATTCTCATAGCGCGCGTCCACCCTGCGCAGGCCCTTAACGTAATCTTTCCAACCCGCCACATACTCGGCGCTAACATCCACAAACTTCCGCTCCAGCGATTTCTTGGCCACATCAATCGCCGCCGCCGCATCCGCTCCGAATCCCAGCGCCACGGTATACTTCCCCGCACCGCCCAGCCGCGCCGCCTGAAAAATATTTCCCTTCTCCGCGCGGGCGTATTTCCATGTCATCTTGTGGTGGAGCAGCAGGTCCGTGTACCCATCGCTCTTCCCTGCAAATCCCGTGCTCGCTTCCGGAAATTTCGGCAGGCTCATCAGCGCGCAAGCGACGTCCTCTTTTTGGGTCACCAGCGCTCCGTCCTGCAGAAATCCCGTGTCGCCATACCCGCTGTTCTTCAGCGCCGTGTCTGCCAGCACGTACAACTCATATCCCGCGGGCGCCGTGAACGCGACCTCGATCAGCACCGCATCGCGCTGTGGATCGCTTACATATGTTTTCTCGATCTTGAATTTTCCTCCGGGCTCGCTGCTCGTCTGCCGGTACAGCAGCGCATCATTGCTCACCCGCTCCAGCGAGTGCTTCATGTCTTTCGCTTCCGCCCACGTGGTTTTGCCATCGCTCACCGCAAATTCCAGCGTTCGCAAATTCGCCGTGTCCAGCCGCGGGTAATACACCTCGGTCAGTATTCCCCCTTCCATCGTGAACCACACACGCGACTGGGTGGAGGTTGCCGTGCCCACCGCCTCCTTGCTTCCCGCCGTCCACGTCGGCATTGCCCCGGGCGCGCCAGGTGCGTTCTGCGCCAAACTCGGCACAGTCAGCGCGAATCCGAGCGCAAAAATAGCCAGCCATTCTTTTCTTGGTATCAATTTCATAAGGATGTCGATCCATGCTGCTGGAAATTTTGAAGAAAAAGAGGAGGCGTTCGAAACGCTCCGCCTCCTCCCGGGGTGTAGGGGTTAGAACGTCACCTTCAGGCCTAATTCCAATTGCCGGAAGGTAAAAGGAATTGTCGATTGAATTTCCCCAAAACCTCCTCCAGTTAAGGACGAATTCGGATTGGCGAAGTGCGGCGTGTTGGTCAGGTTATAAGCCTCCAGAATGAACCGGGCTTTAACCCTTTCGGTGACATCGAAGTTCTTGAAGAGGGAAACGTCGATGTTCGAACTACCAGGACCGCGCAGGATGTCGCGTCCAGAAGTCCCGGGGGCTATGTATACGCCAGATGCCGTCTTGGCCGGATTCGCAAAAGCCGCGATGTTGAAATACTGCTGGAGATTACCCGGGTCCACCGTAGGTTTCCCGATCAGGTCTGCGCGGGTGATGTTGCTCACCGTGACGCTGAACGGTTGACCGGCCTGGAGGGTATAGATGCCGGTGATTTGCCATCCGCCGACGATCATGTCGACCGGCCGCGAGAAACTATTGGCCCACCGCTTTCCTTTGCCAAAAGGCAACTCGTAAAGCGAACTCAAAACCAACCGGTAGGGCTGGTCCTGATTAGAAAGAGCGTGCTCGAGTTTGAAATCGGTGTAGAGCTGCGGCTGGCACGTATCAATGGCTCCGCAGGCGTCGTCAGTCGTCTTGGACCAGGTGAATGCCCCAAGGAACTGCAGGCCCTTCGTCATTCTCCGCTCATATTGCAACTGCAGGGAGTTGTAGTCGGACTTTCCACGGGTATCTTGCACCGTGATGCTGCCGCCGAGATTCGGGAAAAGTTCGTCTCCCGTGGTATACAAGGGCTGATTGGCGTTGTAATTTCGCGTGAGATGCGCGCCATGTGTGCCGACGTAGGCGATGCTCACCGACTGGTTCACAGCTATTTCCCGCTGGATTTGGAGATTCCATTGCGAAATCTGGGGAGGTACATTGGTCGGTAGATCCGCGATCACACTGACTCCCGTGGGATTCGCGAGATTCAGGTTAGTGAAGTTTCCGCTCGGCAAGGGACCCGTAGCATTCGTGGCAATCAACTGCGCCTGAGTGCAGTTTGGCTCGCACGGGAGCGATCCTGACAACGTGATTCGTGCCCCGTTGAAATAGCTCGCGCTGTTCAGACCGGCAAACGGAGGATTCTGCGCCAGTTGGTTGGCGATGCCGCCGCGATCAATGTAGTAGAAAAGTCCGTAGCCGCCGCGGACAACGGTCTTACCATCCCTGGTGAGCTGGTAAGCAAATCCAAGCCGGGGTCCAAAATCGTGGTAATCATTGGGTATGAGGGTACGCGAAGCACCATTGCTTCCGGCCACAATCAGCGCACCTGTATTGAGATCGAAGTTGGCTTGCCGGTCATTCACTTCTACCGGCCAGGTGAGGATGTCCCAACGCAAACCGAGGTTCAAGGTCAGCCTCTGTGTCACGCGAAAATCATCCTGTACAAAGAAGCCGTTTTCCCAGCTGCGAGTTCCCGTCGTGCCCAACGGAACCCCGTGCTGGTAGCCGTCCACGAACCCCGCGAGAATGTCAGAAACTTCATAATCGGTATTGATGTGCCCCGCTCCGCCTCCTGCGCAGCAGCCAGAACCATTACCCGCCAAGCCGAAATAGCCCTTGGCGTTGTTGCCGCGGAAAAGGTTCAGCTGTCGCCGAATGACAGTTCCGCCGAACTTTACGGTGTGCCGGCCCTTGTTCCAGGTCAGGCTGTCGCTATAGTCAAATCCAGTTTGCGGGATCAGGTACGGCCCGCCGTCGCCGGTGTATTGCAACTGGCTGTTATATCCACCGATCAAGGCGATTCCGCCCAGCAGAGGAGTGTTGCAGTTGACGATGCCCAGTTGCGTGCAGAAATCGGTGCTGTTGAACGGATTCAAGTACCCGTAGTAGGTCCGCACGAATCCGACGCGTGCCTCGTTCACAAATGAACCGCCAAACGTGCTCGTCAAACCGATAGACGCGCCGTAGGGATGATTGAAATTCGTCCCGCAGCCAAACCCCGCGCAGGAAGGAATGGTGGGAAACAAAGTTGTGTGAGTCTGGTCCGTGCGGCCGCGGCTGAAGCGTCCAAACAACGAGTTGGTGCTGTTGATGATGTAATCCGTACGGATATCAAAATCGTTCCAGTTTTCGATGATTTTTGCGGTGTTTGTGTAATTGTCGAACAAACTGCCACAGGTAGCGTTCTCGGCATGGGTACAGTTAGGTTCAGGAAATATATTTAAATAGTTTTGGCCCACGGTGTTGATGCGGGCGGTGGGGATCATATTGGGGCAGCCTGCGACGTTAGTGCACCGGGAATTGGCGTTAGGCCCGGTGGGAAAAGCGACGAATTGGGAACCCGTGGTGGGATCGAGCACAACGACGGGCGTGGAAATGCCTGTACTGGCCGGGCAAGTAGCGGCTCCCCCGCACAGCAACTCGGTAAAGTCTCCGTTGCGCATGGCGTCGGTCGGCACCGTTGCAAAACCCGTGTTGCTGGGCTGCTTCAGTCGCAGTCCTTCATAGTCGCCAAACACAAAAAGCTTGTTTTTCCAGATAGGCATCCCCAGTGTCCCGCCGAACTGGTTGCGGTTGAATCCGGGAGTCGCCGAATTGGGCGCGCTGAAGAAGTCTTTTGCGTTCAAGTTCGTGTTGCGGTTGTACCAGAACGCACTGCCGTGGATGTCGTTGGTCCCGGCTTTAATGGATGTAACCACCAGCGCTCCTCCGGCGCGGCCGAACTCTGCGGGTGCAACGCTGGTTTGTACCTTGAACTCGTCAATGGCTTCGGCGGGCGGGAAAAACACAATCGTGTTGACCAGGGATTCGTTGTTGTCAATCCCGTCGAGGATGAAGTTGTTAGCTTGCGGGCGCAGTCCATTCACCGCCAAAGACGCGCCTCCCTCTTGTCCGAAGCGGAAGGTCTCGGCGTTGTTGTTCACACCGGTGGCGGAGTTAGAACCCGTGGGAACGCCGCGCGTCACGCCGGGTACTAGCGTGGCAAGCTGAGTGAAATTCCTGCCGTTGAGCGGCAACTGTGTAATCTGACTGCTCTCAACGACCTCTCCTATAGCTGAATCCTGGGAATTAATCACCGGCGAACCCCCTTCCACGGTGATCGTCTCCGTCACTTCGCCAACTGACAATTGGAAATCCGCCACACCCAACTGCGCCACTTGCAGTTCCAGCGTCCGCGAAACTTTCTTGAATCCTTTTTGCGAGATGTCCACCCTATAATTTCCCGGAGGCAACGCCGAAACCGTGTAATAGCCTAACTCGCTGGTTGTCACGGTAGACAGTCGTCCCGTCTCCACGCTGGTCACATTCACAGCCGCCCCGCTCACCGCGTTTCCTTGCGGATCCGTCACTGTCCCCTGCAAGCGCGCCGTGTCGCTTTGCGCCGCGCATATCGCCGCCGTCGAGAGGACGATCAGCAGCGCCAAGGCCCAACTCCGAAGCTGTTTCATCTTCATGCCATTCCCCTTTTCTTCCTTCGAAATGACTTTGCCCACACCATGACCCGCACTGGCACCATACGGTGCTCTCCCCTAACGCTTCTCGACTTGCGCTAGACAGGTTCCGTTCCTAAAGATCCCAAATTTGGAACGTTCTTAGTGCTGAGATTGACCACCCGATACGAGAAAATGCACCCTTATTAGGCATCAATTTTTCAGATGCTTGCAATTTAAAGAAGTCTCGCTACGTTTGATACTGTTACACGCAAAACCCCTGCTCTTGCAGTGGGTTCCACCGTTTGTTACGTTGTTACAAAACGAATCTTCTTAGGGGTTACAGGGGCAGCATGTCTGATAAGGAGCAACAACTACGCCAGGTGGAGAAAGTTGCAGCCAGCTCTGTCCTCCATGGCTCAGAGTCTCTCTGCAAGCTCCTGCGTTATCTCGCCCACCACGCCATCGAGCACCCCGGCACTCCCGTCAAGGAATATCAAATTGCTACAGAGGAATTCGGCCGCCCGCCGGACTTCGATCCAGCCGTTGATTCCATGGTCCGCGTCCAGGCAGGTCGGCTTCGCTCGAAACTCTCCGAGTACTACGCCGGTGAAGGCGCCGCTGATCCTGTCCGCATCGAACTGCCCAAAGGCACCTACACCCTTTCTTTTCACAAAAAGGATGCTGCCTACAAATCGGACCGCCACCTTCATTCCGCCGCGGAGCACCCCCAACCGGCTCCAGACCAAGTGCCCCGCGCCTGGCTCCTCTCCGTTGTGGTCCTTTCCCTTCTCCTCGCAGGCTCCCTTCTGGCTCTCTTTCTCACTCGCAAGAGCACTCCGACCGCCTTTGCTGGCGATACCAGGCCAGCGCCCCCCGCGTTTCAGACCTTCTGGAAACCCTTCCTCACCGGCCCCGAAGAGCCGTGGGCCGTGTTCAGTAACGCGGCCTTTGTTGGCCGCCCCGAAACCGGCATGCGCTATTACAATTCCAGCCACGATCAGAAAGATGCCATCTGGGACCATTACACCGGTGTTGGGGAAGTCATCGCCGTCCACAGTCTCGATCAGGTGTTCGGCCAGCTCCACCGCAATCTCCGCGTGAAACGCGGCAGTCTCTTTTCTCTTGATGACGCCCAGAATACCGACCTGATTTTCGTCGGCTCACCCTCGGAAAATCTCAACCTCCTCGAGATCCCCGGCACCCGCGAATTCGTCTTTCAGCGTATGGCCGAAGGCCCCCGCAAAGGCGACCTGGCCGTTTTCAACGTCCACCCCCAACCTGGTGAACAGAAATCCTATCTTGCGTCCCCGTCCAATGCGACCCTTACTGAAGATTATGCTTTGCTAGCCTTTATCCCCGGACTCAACCCTTCGCGTTCGGTGATGATCATCGCGGGTACGACCACATTCGGCACGCAAGGCGCCGTCGAATATGCCTGCCGCGAAAAATCCGTTCAGGAACTTCTTTTGCGCCTTTCCGTATCGGACACCGGCGAACTCAAGCCCTTTGAGGCCCTTCTTCACGTAAAAATCGCCAAGGGCGTCCCTGTCGAAACCGACCTCGTCTCGCTCCGCAAAATCCCCTCGCCTTGATCCCCAATTTTTAAAAAACCGTAACTTTTTTCCTCCTCGTTCATCACAGTTTCCGTGTTGTGATACAGTTGCCGGACGGTGCCACCCGCCCAGGTACTTCACATTAAGAGGTACGCCATTTCGCCGGTTTTTGCAGTACAATGCCCCCGCTTCCTGCCGAGCGGTGTCCCCGGCCATCGTCCCTCTCCCGTGGGCATCCCGTCTTTCCTGTGAAGGAGTTTTTGTGAGCCAGCAAACTGCCGTGCCCCAGCAGACATTGGATCAGCTCTGCATCAATACCATCCGTACCTTGTCGATTGACGCCGTGCAACAGGCTAACTCCGGCCATCCCGGCGCTCCCATGGGTCTGGCTCCCGTGGTCTATTCTCTCTGGCAATCTTTTCTGCGCTACGATCCCGCCGATCCGCTCTGGCCCAACCGCGATCGTTTCGTGCTCTCCGCCGGCCACGCTTCCATGCTTCTCTATTCCACGCTGCATCTCGCCGGTGTCCGAGCCGTCAATGCAAACGGCGAAGTGCAAAAAGAGCTTTCTGTTCCGATGGACGAGATCAAGCGCTTCCGCCAGCTTGGCAGCCGCACTCCCGGCCACCCTGAATCCCATCTCACCACCGGCGTTGAAACCACCACCGGCCCCCTCGGCCAGGGAATCGCCAACAGCGTCGGCATGGCCATCGCGGGTAAATGGCTCGCCTCCAATTTCAATCAGCCGGGTTTCGAGCTTTTCAATTTCAATGTCTACGCCGTCTGCGGTGATGGCGACCTGATGGAAGGCGTCGGCGGCGAAGGCGCTTCTCTCGCCGGACACCTCGGCCTTTCGAATCTCTGCTGGATCTACGACAACAA
>DASSGJ010000513.1:0-9238 GCA_035693545.1 Candidatus Acidiferrum sp. | reverse complement strand
ATGCTCCACCGGCAGCCTTGGCGTGAGTTTGAAATTCAATTTCGCATGAGCTTCCCGAAGCGCAGCCTCAACCTCGGCTGGAGTCTCGGCTCTTGCGAACAAAAATCCCAGGTAACTCGAGCCCTCCGGCCAAGCGGCAATGTAGTCGCGCCAGCGCGCGGTAATCTCCAGTTCCGTGGCGCCTGGCACACGTCGCGCCTCTTCCGCTCCGTCCACTTTTTCCAGGATGCCGCTGCGGGGAACGGGGATCATCAGCACCCCGGAAGCTGCCGCTTCCCGCGGAGCATCCCAACCGGGCAGGCCCAAGGCATGCCGCAGCAATAACTCTTCCAGCCCGAACGGGTCTGCTTCGTTTTTTGATTGAAAACGCAGCGCTCGAGCACAGAGTCCGCCGATTGGGCGAGCGGCAACCTCAATCGGCCAGACCCCGCGTTCATTTAACCTCAACTCTCCATGCACGGGTCCGTGCGTTAGACCCAACGCGCCAGTGGCTGCAGTAAAACTCTTTTTGATCGATTCTTGTTCCGCGGAAGAGAAGCGCGAAGGCGTGACATAAATGGTCTCCTCGAAATATGGCCCTTCCAGGGGATCCGGTTTGTCGAAGATTGCCAGTACGCGCAGTTCGCCGTCTTTCAGCAATCCCTCTACCGCCACTTCTCTCCCCGGCAGATACTCTTCCACAACCATCCGATCCAGATTCGGTTCACGTGTCGCCTGGATCTCCGCCGATTCCAGCAAACGCTTCAACCGGGCGGCGCCTTCAAGGAACTCTTCGCGATTGTTGACTCGAACCACTCCCTGGCTTGCCGAAAGTGAAACGGGTTTGAGGACGCAAGGATAAGTAATGCCCATCAGCGCCGGCTCAGGGATCGCTTGCAGGGGCACGCTGCGAAACCACGGCGTAGGCAGGGCCGCGTCGCGAAAGACTTCCCGCAATCGCAGCTTGCTGCGGCACGCTTCCACGCTCGCCGGATGATTGTGCGCGATGCCCAAACCTCGCGCGACATAGGCGGCTGCCAGCGTTGGCCGGTCCCCGAGCGCGAGCACGCCATCCACGTGTTGCCCCGCCTCTCCTTGCATCACGGTGTAAGCCGCTTCTTCGGGAGCTTCAAAGCGCACCGGCAATGCGCGGTCGTGCCACGGATCATCCAGTTGGTGACAGCGGTCGGTCACAAACACCAGTTCAACGCCCAGCTTTTTCGCCGCCGCGTCAAAGGCGCGAGTCTGATAGCCGAGCTTCGCCGTGAATAAGAGGAGTCTGGGCCGAATCTTCGGGGGGTTCATTCCGCAACCTTCACAAAAAGGATTCCGATTGCTTGACAGTTTCGCTGGCTCTGGCGATGGGGACCAACTGGTCCCGCGTGGGCTCCGCTCAACAGTACCAGGGCTCGTTCAGGTACGGCACGCCTTTCGCTGAAAATGATGGCAACAGGTCCGGCTCTTGGATGCGCTTTTCGGCGGCATGGTTCGCAGCGCGCCAGATTTTTTCGAAGATTGCCGCTCGGGTTTCTTTTAATTTCTCCGCCGATGAAACGATGTCCTGCAATTCTTCGCACAACCGGTCAATTCCCGCAATGGCGTGTTTCCAGGGATAGATCAGCGACTTTGCGTCGAAGGGCCCGAGCTGGCTGCGAACGTCCTCAAGATCCAGCAGCCGCGAACTCGCGGTGACCAGCAGCCGTATGGCCAACTGAATTGGCGCCACTGCCCCGACCAAGTCGAGGCGACGCAGTTGCTCCAGGAGGTCCAGATAATTTTCGTAGGTGGTCCACGGCGTGAACGGCACAAACGTGGGCTGCAGCACGATTCCTGCGTGGCGGCAATCGTCCACTACGCTGAAAAAATCTTCGCGGCTGTGCCCTTTCTGCAGTTTTTCCAGGATGCGGTTATCCAGGGACTCCACCGCCGAAATAACAAAAAGACAGCCGGTCTCCCGGAGCGTCTTCAGCAGCTCCTTGTTCTCGCGAAGATGCTCGACCTTAATTGTGACGTCATAGGTGAGCCCCGGAAATTCGCGATGTAACGCCTCCACCAGAGGCACGGCATGGCCCACTCCATTGAAAAAGTCTGGATCGCCGAACGTAATATGCTGAGCGCCGGCCCGCACCTGCTGGCGAATGTCCGACAACACCACTTCGCGATCCACGATCCGAAAAACTCCGTCATAAACAGGAACAATCGGACAGTGCCGGCAGACATGCTTGCAGCCGCGCGAAGCTTCCGTGTAACCGACCAGGCGATGCTCCCCCTCCGGCATCACCAAGTGCGCGTAATTCTTGAGCGCAGGGAGGTCCGAGCGATCCGGCGTCACAAAGCGAAGGCGCGCCAGCGATACATTCGAATCGAGGGGATGAATCTGTGGAAACGCCGACAGGCCGGCAAGGTGTTCCGCCAAATCCACCAGGGCCTGCTCAAACTCGCCTCCAAGCAGGCTCTCGACTCCGCCGGCATGCAGGCTTTCCGCAGCCAATGAAGCGTACAAGCCGTACGCGCACAGATGCGCGTTGGGATTGCTGCTTCGAATCGGCTCCAGTAATTCCAGTGTCAGCCGCGTCGCCGTATGCATCGGCACATAAAACGCGATCAGCCCCGCTTCCCGTACAACCTGATCGATGAGGGCTTGCCGCGACAGGTCGAGGCAGGTCACCGCATGACCGCGCTTTCGCAGCCACGCCGCCGGCGAGGCCAGCCCGAACGGCTGCCTTCCCAGCTCATAGGTTGAAATCAATAGAATGTTCACAACGCCTCATTATAGCCTCTCCGCGCCGCGTCAGGATTTCGGTTATGATAGAAGGCTCTAGACCTCTGGAAAGGACCTCCGGCATGACCATCTCCGCTGCCAATTCCTTCGGTACACGGGACAAACTGAATGTTGGCGCGCAATCCTTCGAAATTCACCGCCTGGAAACCCTCGAAACGAAGGGAATCAGCCATCTCACCAAACTTCCCTTCTCTCTCCGCATCCTCCTTGAAAACCTACTCCGTTGCGAAGACGGGCGCTTTGTCCGCAAAGACGACATCGCCGCGCTGGCCAAATGGACTCCCAACGGCCCGCAAAAAGAAATTGCCTTCATGCCCGCGCGCGTTCTGCTGCAGGATTTCACTGGTGTTCCGGCGGTTGTGGATCTCGCCGCGATGCGCGAAGCCGTCCAGAAAATGGGCGGCAATCCCAAGCGCATCAATCCGCTTTTCCCTGCGGAACTGGTAATTGATCACTCCGTCCAGGTGGATAATTTCGGCACCGTCAACGCTTTCGGCCTAAACGCTGAACTCGAATTTCAACGAAACATTGAACGCTATGCCTTCCTTCGCTGGGGCGCAAAATCGTTCCGCAATTTCAAGGTTGTGCCGCCGGACACCGGCATCTGCCATCAAGTGAACATCGAATACCTCGCGCGGGTCGTCTGCGCGATGCCAAACGGCAATCGCGTTGAGGCTTATCCCGATTCACTCGTGGGCACGGATTCGCACACCACGATGGTCAACTCTCTCGGCGTCTTCGGCTGGGGCGTTGGCGGCATCGAAGCCGAGGCAGCGATGCTCGGTCAGCCACTCTCCATGCTCGTGCCGGAAGTCGTAGGCTTCAAGCTGTACGGCCGCTTGCCCGAAGGCACTACCGCGACGGATCTTGTACTTACTGTTACGGAAATGTTGCGCAAGAAAGGCGTCGTCGGAAAATTCGTGGAATTTTATGGCTCGGGCCTTTCCACGCTAAGCGTGCCCGACCGCGCCACAATTGCCAACATGGCTCCCGAGTATGGCGCCACGATGGGATTTTTCCCGGTGGACAACGAAACGCTGGCGTATCTCCACTTCACATCCCGTTCCCACGAGCAGATCGCGCTTGTCGAAGCATATTGCAAGGAACAGATGCTGTTCCGCACGGACTCGACTCCCGAGCCGGCGTTCAGCGACAAGCTGGAACTTGATCTCGCGAGTGTCGAGCCGACGGTCGCGGGGCCGAAGCGGCCGCAAGACCGGGTCGCTCTCAAAAACGCCAAAGCCTCGTTTGTCAAAGTGGTGGAAGGCGCCTCGGCAAAACATGTTCAGGTCAAAAACAACGGCGACACCTTCGATCTCTCGAGCGGCGCGGTGGTGATCGCCGCCATCACCAGTTGTACGAA
The DNA here is from genome assembly GCA_035693545.1 of Candidatus Acidiferrum sp. Classification (GTDB taxonomy): domain Bacteria; phylum Acidobacteriota; class Terriglobia; order Acidiferrales; family UBA7541; genus Acidiferrum. The sequence goes on along the minus strand of DASSGJ010000513.1, from coordinate 5,114 downwards.
TACGTCGAATCCCTCCCTGATGCTTGGCGCTGGACTCCTTGCCAAGAAAGCTGTGGAGCGCGGCCTGGACATCAAGCCCTGGGTGAAAACCAGTTTGGCGCCGGGCTCAAAGGTGGTTACCGATTACCTGCTGGCCGCCGGCCTCACGCAATATCTGGACAAACTGAAATTCCATCTGGTGGGCTATGGCTGCACCACCTGCATCGGCAACAGCGGCCCGCTGCCGGATTCCATCGGGGCCGCCATCAAGGACAATAATCTTCTGGCTGTCGCAGTGCTGAGCGGCAATCGAAATTTCGAAGGCCGCATCCATCCGCTGGTCCGCGCCAACTACCTTGCTTCGCCGCCGCTGGTGGTCGCTTACGCGCTTGCGGGCCGCATGGACCTGGACCTCACCACCGAACCGCTGGGCACCGATAAAGCAGGAAAACCAGTGTACCTGCGCGAAATCTGGCCCACGCCGCAGGAAGTGGAATCCACGGTGAGGGCCGCGGTCTCCACCGAACAATATCGCAAGGAATACGATGAAGTCTTCGAGGGTGACGCCCGCTGGAAAGCGATGCCGGTGCCGGAGGGCGACCTTTATCAGTGGGAAGAGAACTCCACCTATATAAAGTTGCCGCCCTATTTCGAGAACATGCCCAAGACACCCGGGCCGCTTGCCGATATCCGCGGCGCCCGCGTTCTGGCTGTGCTCGGCGACAGCGTCACCACCGACCATATCTCTCCCGCCGGCTCCATCGCCGTTGATTCGCCCGCTGGAAAATATCTTGTCGGCAAGGGCGTGAAGCCGCATGAGTTCAACTCTTATGGCGCGCGCCGCGGCAATCATGAAGTGATGATGCGCGGCACCTTCGCCAACATTCGCCTGCGCAATCAGCTTGCTCCCGGCACCGAAGGCAGCTGGACGCTTCACTTGCCCGACGGCGAAAAAATGTTTATCTACGATGCCGCCGTGAAATACCGCGAAGACGGCGTGCCGCTTTTTGTCATCGCCGGAAAAGAATACGGCTCCGGCTCCTCCCGCGACTGGGCGGCGAAAGGCACGCGCCTGCTCGGCGTTCGCGCGGTCCTGGCGGAAAGTTACGAACGCATCCACCGCAGCAATCTGGTGGGCATGGGCGTCCTGCCGCTGGAATTCAAGCCCGGGGAAAATCGCGAATCGCTCGGCTTGACTGGTCACGAAGTCTTCGATGTCGAGGGCGTCGCTTCCCTGACGCCGCGGAAACAAGTCACCGTAAAAGCCAAAGCTCCCGACGGCACCGTAAAAACAATCACCGCTCTGGTCCGGGTGGACACGCCGGAAGAAGTCTCCTATTACCAGCATGGCGGAATTCTGCAATACGTCCTCCGCCAGATGCTCGAGTAGCTCACTAGCGGCCCTGCCAGGCCACAAGTGCGTGAGCCTCCATGCCAGTCGACATCGCATTCATAACCGTTAACTACAACACGCTGGATTGCGTAAAGCACCTGGCCGATTTTTTCAACGCACTGGACGCTCCATTCACTTTCACATTCACCGTCGTGGACAATAACTCCACGGACGGCTCGCAGGAATTTCTGGAGTCGCGCCCCGATGTCGACTATCTGCAGACCGGCGAAAATCTCGGTTACGGGCGCGGCATCAACGGGGGAGTTGCCGCGACCAACAGCAAATATGTTTGCGTAATGAATACGGACGTAATCCTCAATCGGAACGCGCTGGTCAAGCTGTGGAGCTTTCTGGAAGAGCGGCCTGACGCCGGCGTCTGCGCCCCGCGGATTGCTTATGGAGACGGCCGCGACCAGGGGATGGTATTCAAAGCCTCTCTTTTCGCGCTTTATACCAACTGGTTCGCCAAGCTTCTGGCCAGGCGCGAGAAGCGGAGAATCGCGCGCGCCACGGCGCCGCTGAAAGTTGATGGCGTGATGGGAGCGTTCTTCCTGATCCGGAGATCGGTTATTCCTTCACCGGCGCTCTTTGACAAGGACTTTTTCTTTTTTTACGAGGACACGGCGCTGGCGCACACCCTGAAAAACAACGGCGTAGAGTGCTACATCGTTCCCGAAGCGAACATCATGCACCTCGGCGGCAAATCCGGGTCTGCAAATTCCGTTGCGCCCTTCTACCAAAATAGGCATCTCTACGTGACGAAATTCTATGGGCCGCGCCACGCCAGGGCCGTCAATTTCCTGGATCGCGCCCGCATCCTGCGCAAATGGTCGATGTATTCGCTGTTTTCCCGGCTCTCGTCTTCTCAGCGAATCAGGGAAAAGCAACGCCACTACGAGATAGCCTGGGAAGCCACTCGTCTGAAGTGAATCGGCGAGCTTTGGATTGTTCGTTATCTCAGGAATTCGCCGCGGAAGGGCGTCTTAAGAAGATCAAAAGAATCAGGCCGCCGATTACGGAGATTGCGCTGGCAACTTGTGCGTTGGATAGCCCGAAAATCCACGGTGGATTGATTCGAATGATTTCCACCAGAAAACGAGCTACTCCCGTCAGGATCAGGTAACAACAAAAAATCTCGCCGGGATGACGCTGGCTTTTCAAAAACCGCGCACCCAAACGCCACAGCAGCCATCCAATCGCGCTCCAGATCAACAGTTCGTACAAAGGTGCGGGATGCACGCGCTCCGTCGTCGGCACAACGCCATTCGGAAAACTCATTCCCCAAGGCAGCGAGGTCGGCTTGCCATAGTCTCCGTCGCCGGAAAGGAAGCAGCCGACGCGGCCGATCGCGTAACCTAAACAAGCCGCCGGCGAGGCTGCGTCCAGAAATGCCCACATTGGAAGCTTCGCCTGCCATCCCATCACCAGCATGGCGCCGAAGCCGCCAAGAAATCCGCCAAACCAGGCGAATCCGTAGCGGCTCAATAATAAAGGTAAAGGATTGGCAAAAAACTCCGCGGGAGTTTCAAGGAGGTGATAGAGCTTCGCACCGAAAATTCCCAGCAGGCCGGCGACCGTGATCATCGTAAACGCGTCCGCATTCATCCCGCGCCGGTCGAAATCCGCCTGGAGCACGTACGCGGCGGTAATCAGCGCCAGCGCCACCATCAGACCAAATGTAGGAAGTTGTAATGGGCCAAGGTGAAGGTAAGGAATCATTCGAATTGCGCCGCGGAGGCGTCTTCGAAAGTATACACGACGCGCTTCAAGCGACCGCTTTGGCGCGCCGATGCGCAAGCAGTCCGATGGCTAGCCAAACTGCCAAGGCAATCCTCCACGTGGTTCAACCAGGTAAAAAGAAATGCAGGCCGCAAACCAACCCAGCGCCGAAGTCATCGAGCCCACTTCCGTCACCGGCACCAAAATCGCATCCCCAAGCAGCAATCCGATCAGCGTGCCCCCAGCGACCGCGAAGATCGCCACGGCCGGCGTCAGGTTGGCCGCATGAATCCTGGCGAACGCCGGAGCGATGGTTCCGCGGCGCCCATACGCAAATAACAGCCGCGAAGACGCCACGAAATTTCCGTTGAACACCTGAAACAATGCCACCAGCGAAATTCCCAGGATCAGCCGCACCAGCCACACCGAATGCGTTCCCTGCTCAAACGCAATCGCGGTGGCGAAACGTTTGCCCAGCAGGCCTTGCCAAGGTGCGATGTAGGAGACTGCTCCGACGGCAAGCACGTAAAAGCCCGCGCCCACCAGGAGCGCCATCGCGATAGCTTTGAAAAAATTGCCCGGCGGGAATCCCGGGTGCGCTTCTTCCGCTACCTTGGGCACCGATTCAAACCCCGTCACAAAATACGGCACAATCTGTAGCGTCAACAAAATAGATATCCACGGCGTGTGGCTGAAAACTGGTTTGAAATTTGCGGGACTGCCGCCATGCGCGCTGATGAGCACCAGCAGAAGAAAGACCGCCAGCACAGAAGACGTCGCCCAATTCTGAAACACCGCGCTGGCACGGATCCCGCGATAATTAAGGTAAGCAAGAAATACTGTGAGGCCAATCCCGACCAGCAGCCGCGGCAAGAACACCGGTTGGCCCGCCACCCGATAAAGCTCCATCGTGTCGAGCCCCGGAAAAATGTACGCGGCCAGCTTACCCAGCGCCACCGCCTCCCAAGGGCACACGATGAAGTAGGCCAACAGCATCATCCAGCCCGTCAGGTAGCTGACGAACGGCGGAAAGACTTGCGCGGTGTAAGCCGCCTCTCCGCCCGCATCCGGTAACCGCCGCACCCACTGGCCGTAGACGTAGCCGATGGGCAGAAGCAAAACTCCACCCATCAGGAAACCGATCATCGCGCCCAGAGGACCGCCGCGGGCAAGCCAGTCGTCCATCAGAATGACCCAGCCGGTGCCGATCATCGTGCCGAAGCCGAGCGCGAAATAATTCCACAAGCTCAGCTTGCGCGCGAGGCCGGCCATCTAAAACACACACAGTAATTCGTAGAGGAGATTCGCGGCCAGAAGTGAAGTGATATTCCCGTTGTCGTACGGCGGCGAGACTTCCACCAGGTCGCAGCCGACAATTTTCAATCCATGCAGCGCCCGGATCAGCTCCAGCATCTGCGCGCTGGTGAATCCGCCGACCTGGGGCGTCCCGGTGCCCGGCGCGTACGCGGGGTCCACACAATCAATGTCCAGCGTGATGTAAACGGGTTTTCCCCGAAACGCGTGGAGATGCTCGCGGAACACCTTGATTCCGCCCGTGTGAAATTCCTCCGCGGTGATCATGCTGACTTTGTGTTTTTTTGCAAAATCAAAATCGTCCGCGCCGTAGACCTGTCCCCGCAGGCCGACTTGCAGGAAACTGTGCTCGCGGATTAGACCCTCTTCAATTGCCCGGCGGAACGGCGTGCCATGCGAGAGCTTGCAGCCGAAATACTCGTCCCAAAGATCGTTGTGCGCGTCGAATTGAATCAACGCCACGGGCCCGTATTTTTTTGCCGTGCCTCGCAGCAGAGGCAAGCTCAAGGAATGGTCGCCGCCAACGGCCGCGCATCGCGTGCTCGCCTTCATCAGCGGCTCCATATGCTCCTCGACGCGCCGGAACGTGTCTTCAATGGATAGCGGATTGACCGGAAAATCGCCAAAGTCCGCAATCCGATATTTCGCGAACGGATTGATCTGCAGCACGGGGTTCCAGGGACGGATCAGCACGGACTGGTCGCGCACC
>DASSGJ010000512.1:0-7486 GCA_035693545.1 Candidatus Acidiferrum sp. | reverse complement strand
GGTGTTTGAAAAAGCGGGCATCGGCAGCCAGTGGTACGGTTGGCCGGGTCACTTCGTTGGATTGGCAACGCACGACGTAATGCATCCAAGTGGCCCGATCAAGGCAGGTCAGGTGATCACCGTTGAACCGATCGTGGAATTTCCCGACAAGCAGATGCACTTCCGCGTGGAAGACACCGTCCTGATCACCAACGGCGAGCCGGAAATCCTCAGCTCCGGCATTCCCAAAGAAATCGCCGAGGTCGAAAAACTGGTCGGCAGCGAAGCCAAGGAAAAATAAATGCTATTCACGAGGGAAATTAGCGCCATGGTCAGAACTATGCTGTTTGCGTCGGGCTGCTTGTTGTCCTGCGCGTTGGTCGCTCCGAACGCCGAAGCGCAGACGGCGCCTACGTTTGTTGGTATCCGGACGTTTTTAGGAGCGCCGTATGAACCGGACATCGAGAAAATTCACGCGGATTTCGCGGTACTCGGCGTGCCCTTCGACGAAGGCACCTGGGGCCAACCCGGCGAACGTTACGGCCCGCGGGATATGCGTGAAAATTCGCAGGAATATGCGCACGATTTGACCGAGGGGTTTTACTACATTGATGGCGACCGCACCGTTCTAAAGGGAAAACGCTGGGTGGATGTCGGTGACGTGGTGATCTACCCCACGGTAGCCGAGCAGACCGACGCGAAAATCACCGAAGCCGTAAAGAAAATTTTGGCCAGGAAAGCGTTTCCGATTGTGCTGGGCGGCGACCACAGCATTACTTTTCCCATCATCCGTGCCTACGACATTCCACTCACTGTGGTCCACATTGACGCACATCTCGACACCTGGAACGGAGCGAAAGGAAACTTGGATCACGCTTCCTGGGTGCTGCGCGTAGCCAAACTGACGACTGTGAAAAATATCACGCAGATCGGCATGCGCGGCATCGCCAACGATCCCGAGGCGGCCGGCAACGCCAAGGCGCTGCACACCAAGGTGGTCACTTCCGAGGAAATTCATCGCCGGGGAATTGCCGCCGCCATCGAGCAGATTCCCCCGAGCGAGAATATCTATGTCACCTTTGACGTGGATTCGATGGATCCCACGCTCGCGCCGGGAACGGGCACGCTGGAACCGGGCGGCCTGAACTTTCAGGAAATTGACGATTTGATGAAAGGGATTCCCGCCAAAGGGAAGCTTGTCGGACTCGACATCGTCGAAGTAAATCCCTACCGCGATCCCTCGGGGCGCACGGCGCAGACTGCGATTCGCTTGATGGTGGATTTGCTGGGCGCCGCATTCCACTGAAAAAATAGTGGTGACGTCCGGCCGGCACTTGCTCAATGAGGGGTGATCACTACCTGGAACACGTTGCTGTAGTTGTCTGTCCAAAGTGTCGCGCGGCCGCTCAGGGCAATTGGATTGGCGCGTTGAACCAGATTGGGAAGTTGCAGCATCGCCGGGTTCGCGGACAGAAGAATCCAGTTGCTCCCGGCGGTAAAAACCTGGGAAGCGCTCAAATGCCCGCGCTCGCAAAGGCCCAGTAGAACTGGTTTCAGATCCAGGTAGCGGTTGGAAACATGAAAAGCCAGAACCGCATCCCGATTTCGCAGGTGCTGCAGGTAAACGTCGAGCGATTCCGCGGTGAGAAGGTGGACGGGAATGGAATCTCCGCTGAAGGCATCTACCACCAGTACGTCAAATTTCTGGAGTTGCCCCTGGGCTGCCTCCCTTTCGAGTGACAGGCGCGCATCTCCTTGCACAGTTTCCACCCGGGCTGCGGAGTCCTGAACGAAGTGAAAGTACGGATTCGGTCCGGAAGACAGGTCAATGACCACAGGATCGATCTCGTAGAAACGGAAGACGTCGCCCTCCCGGCCATAAGCGGCGAGCGTGCCCACGCCCATGCCGATCACGCCAACGCGCAAGTGTCCGCCAGAAGCACCGGAGCGAGGGTAATTATTCAGCAGCAAGCCAATTCCACTACCTGTTCGAAAGTAGAGAGTGGGCGTGCTCCTCTCGCTGAGCGCCGTGAATTGCGAACCGTGAACCGTGCTGCCGCTATAAAATTCCACGGATTTTGAGGTGGCATGTCCCCGCAGATATTTCACCCCAAAAAAGTTACGTTCTCGAAACGGTATTCCACCGGTTGTCACGCGGAAGTTGCTGTAGGTCAGGATTGCAAATGCTCCCATCGCAAGCAGTGCCGCCACCGGCCGCCACGGAAATGGCTGAGGCCGCAACGGATCCTGGGCGGGCGTTCTCGCCTTTCGTATCAAGCGGTAAAGGACAAGTATGCCGAGCAGAGCCTGAGCCGCGAGGTGCTGCGTCCTGAGCGCGGCTGGGTCGGGTAGAGAGCCGACCAAAGACCACAGGAAGAATTGCAGCGAAATCAGTAAGCCTGCTTCCCACAAATTGGGTTGCGGCGCTGCGCTACGCTCCCCCAGAAAAACTGCCGCGACCATCAGGAGACCGCAGGCAATCAGTCCGGTTTGAAATTCGAAAAAACCCTGAAATAGATGCGGCGCGAGGAGCACAACGAATGCCCCGCCCAGGGCCCCACCGCTGGCAATCGTCAGATAAAAACCGGTCAGGTGCCGGGGAACAGGCTTGGAGCGGGCCAATTCGCCGTGACACACCATACAAACCGTAAAGAGGCACAGGCCGCATGCCGCCATGGCCAGAAACATGGGAACCGGCGAGAATCCCAGAAAACTCGGACGGGTGCCCAGCCCCAGCGCAACGAAATAGAGAGGCCAGAAGACTCCGCGCCGGTACCAACGGCTGCTTTCAAAAGTGAGGATGAAGGACAACAAATAAACGGCCAGCGGAACAACCCATAACAGGGGAACTACCGCCAAGTCCTGGCACAAAAGATTGGTGGTTGCCAAAAGGAAGGTCGTTGAGCAAGTGCTCAATCCAAGCCAGAGCAAGCGACGCGCCGGAGAGGGAGCCGCCGATTCCTCCTCGGAAGTGACTTTCTCGTCTCTCGGCCCGGTGGAGTTGTCGAACTTTTTCGCCGATTGCAACGCAATCACCGAGCAGAAGGCCGCGAAAAGAATGTACACGCCCGACCATATCCACGCTTGATGCTTGAGGTTGAACGCCCATTCCACAAAAAACGGATAACTGAGCAATCCCAGGAGAGACCCGGCATTGGAAAGCGCGTACAACCGATAAGAGGAAGTGGAAGTATGCGTTCGCGAGAACCACTTTTGCAGCAGCGGGCTGGTGGACGACAAGATGAAGTAAGGCAAGGCGGCAGTGACGGCCAGCAATTCCAGAATCTTGAGTACCGGATTGTCTTCCGGCCTGGGGCGCCAACTTGTTCCGGGAGTGAGCGGCGAACCCCATAAAACCCACGCGATGAAAATGATCACGACAGAAATGGTCAGGAAGGTGGCGTGAATTCGGCCCTGGGCGCGGGCCGGCGTTTTGCTGCTCAAGTAGTGGGCGTACGCATAACCAAGCAGAAGCAGCACTTGGAAGCAAAACATGCAGGTATTCCAGACCGCCGGCGCACCTCCAAATTGGGGGAGGATGTATTTCCCGATGAGCAACTGGACCTGAAAGAGAAGAAACGCGCTTAAAAAGATGGTGGCTGCATAAAGAAAAAGGGGTGGGCCAGACCGTGATTCAGCGGCGAGTTCCGTCCGCTTGCCGGAAAGTTCTGCACCTGGCTCAATAAGGGTAGCCGATTCGCTCATTCAACTATTCTGACGACGAGCTCCGTCCAGAGGTAAATCATTCGCGGAGCCCTTGACCTGAAGATTATTAGTGTTCAGGCGCCCGGGAGGCATAGCCCAAAGTCGACGCGACCGATGTCCGTGGGCCTTGGGAACAGGCTGCGGTAAAGGACATAAGCCTGTAGCTCACCCCTTCAGGGGTGAGGCCTTTCAATGCGTTGCTGGGAGCGCACCAGGGCTGCGAAAATCCTCAGGCCTGAAGGCCTGAGCTACAGGTCGCGCACACGGTTTGCTCGACCTTGGGTGCGGGCGTTGTTACGATACGTCGCAGGATCATGCCCGTTAAGAAACCAACCAAAAAACTGGGCCGTGGGAAACGCCACGAACTTGTGGAGTCGCTGCGGGTTTTGCTGCGCGAGCGATTTGGCGTCCATGCGGGCAAGCGCGTCTGTGTGGCGGTTTCAGGGGGAGCGGATTCGGTGGCGCTGCTGCAGCTGTTTATTGAATTGCGCGAAGTCCTGGGGATTGTTGTTTGCGTGGCGCACTTTAATCACAAACTGCGGGGGAAGGCTTCGGACGAGGACGAGAAATTCGTAGCTAGGCTTGCCGCCGAGCATGGGTTGGAGTTTTTTGTTTCGCGAGAAAACGTTGCCGCAAAGGCCAAACGGGAGAAAGCGAACCTGGAGGATGCAGGCCGGCGGGCGCGTTACGCTTTTTTCGATGAACTGGTCAACGCAGGGCAGGTTTCGCGCGTCGCGGTGGCACAAACCGCGGACGATCAAGCGGAAACCGTGCTGGCGCACATCTTGCGTGGGACCGGGCTGGCGGGATTGGCCGGGATTCATCCGCAAGCCGGAAGCGTGTTCCGGCCGCTGCTCGGTATTCGCCGCGCGGCACTGAGGGCGTACTTGCGCGAGAAGCGCCAGAAGTGGCGCGAAGACGCCAGCAACCGGGACGAAACGCGGACGCGCGCACGCATCCGGCATAAATTGATGCCCTTTTTGGAGAAGACTTTTCAGAGCCCGCTTGTTGAGCATTTGTGCCAGCTGGCGGAACTCGCGCGGCAGGACAATGCGCGACTCGAATTGGAATGTGAGCTGCGCCTCTCCGCCGTCGCCAAAGAAGGTGCAAATGGCACGGCCGTTGGGATCCGGGAACTGGGAGTAGGGAAAAGGCCGCCGAAAAGTGATCGTCGAAATGACGAAGAATTCTGGCGCGAAGGCGCCCGGGCAATGGCCAAGCGGATGGTGCGCCAGTTGGTCAAGCGGGTGAAGCCGGGCTGCGGTGAATTGACTTCCCTGCATGTGGAATCAGTTCTTAAGCTGGCTGAAGAAGGCCACTCCGGAAAGGTTTTGCAATTGCCAGGCGGGGTGGAAGTGCGCCGTGAACGAGACTCGCTGGTATTTCGCTCGGCAACTTCAGGCCGGGACAAAAAGGAACCGGCTACTTTCTCTCTGCATGTGCAACTGCCCGCCGTCGGCTCGGAGTTACGGCTTGATGCACTTTCTCGCATCTTGTACGTCCGGGTGATTGACTGGCCCTCGGAAGGGCGAGAAACTACTAGTACAGGGGCGGTTCTGGATTACGACCGGTTGCGCGCACCTCTTGAATTGCGGAATTGGCGTCCCGGGGACGCCATGCGGCCGGTCGGGCATCGGAACCGGCATACCCTGGCGCGGCTTCTGAACGAACTAGGCGTTAGCCGCTGGGAAAAGGAGCGTTGGCCGGTCCTGACGACCGCGGGGAAAGTGGCCTGGGTCCCGGGACTGCCGATCGCAGACGAGTTTGCAGTGGCTGAAGGGAGCCGTGCAGCGGTGGTGATTAGCGAGGAATCTTCATCGTGAGCCGTGCGAAGGCTGCTTCCTACACCGCGGGACGAATTGCGGGCCGCGTGAAAGCCCTGGGGCGCGCGATTTCGCAAGCGTATAGCGGTCGCCGGTTGGATGTTGTGGTGACGATGGATCGTTCGTTTGTGTTCGCGGCGGATTTGGTGCGAGCGATTGATGGCCCCGTGGCCGTCCACTTTGTGCGCGAGGACGTCCGCGATGTGGAAACCGGGGGGCGAGTGCATCGCGAAGTTTTCTTCGGCAACCGCCAGACGACCGGCGGCGAGGGCGCTTCGGAGCTCAAGGGCCGCGACGTTTTGCTGGTTGACGCGGTGCTGGACAGCGGAGTGACGCAGGAGTTTTTGTTGCGGCGAATCGGCGAAAGCCGGCCGCGATCGCTGAGGCTGGCGGTGCTGCTGGATAAGGCTTCGAAGCGACGCGTGGCTCTGGAGCCCGATTACTTTGGCTTCCAGACTGCATCTAATCTGATGTGGACTGGATACGGGCTGGCGGGAGCGAACGGCCTGGGGCGCAACGGAAAATCTTTGGTGAGCGGTGAGCGGGCAAGCGGCGGCAGGACGAAAGCAAAAAAGCGCAAACGTTGAGATGGTAATTAGCGGAAATTTTTGGACGGGCTTGATTGTGAGGGCAATGTGAATTCCACGGCGAAAACAATTCTATTCTGGATATCCATCGTATTCCTGGGCGTGATGCTCTGGAAACTGGTCTCGGCCAACGGTCAGGCCGCGCGGGAGGATACGCCAAGCTACAGCGAGTTTATGGCCAAGGTGGACGAGGGCGACGTGAAGGAAGTCACGATGTACCTCTCCCCCAACAGCTACGAGTTGCAGGGCGAGTATGTGCGACCTGCCAACCGCAAATTCCGCGTCACCGTTCCCAAGGAAAATTCGCCGGAGATCACCAAGAACCTGCGCGACAAGGCCGTGCAACTGAGCGTGAAGGAAGTGCGCAGCGGCGACTGGGTTTTAATTCTTCTCAATGCCCTGCCCTTGCTGTTGCTGGCGGGATTCGTATTTTTCCTGATGCGCCAGATGCAGGCCGGCGGCAACAAGGCTTTGAGCTTCGGCAAGTCGCGGGCGCGGTTGCTATCTGCGCAGCAGAAGAAAGCGACCTTCAAGGATGTGGCGGGCAGTGATGAAGCGAAGGAAGAACTGCAGGAAATCATCGAGTTCCTGAAAGATCCGCAGAAATTCCAGAAGCTGGGTGGGCGGATTCCCAAAGGCGTGCTGCTTGTCGGACCTCCGGGCACGGGCAAGACCTTGCTGGCGCGGGCGATTGCCGGCGAAGCGAATGTGCCGTTCTTCTCGATTTCAGGTTCCGACTTTGTGGAGATGTTTGTCGGCGTAGGCGCCAGCCGCGTGCGCGATTTGTTTGAGCAGGGCAAGAAAAATGCTCCCTGCATCATCTTTATTGACGAGATTGACGCGGTCGGACGCCATCGCGGCGCTGGATTGGGCGGCGGGCACGATGAACGCGAACAGACCCTGAACGCGCTGCTTGTTGAGATGGACGGATTTGAATCGAACGAAGGCGTGATCCTGATCGCAGCGACGAACCGTCCCGACGTTCTCGATCCCGCGCTCCTGCGCCCCGGGCGTTTTGACCGCCGCGTGGTTGTAGCTCGTCCCGACGTGAAGGGCCGCGAAGAGATTCTTCGCGTGCACACCCGCAAGGTGCCTCTCTCGGACGACGTCGATCTTTCAATCATCGCGCGCGGCACCCCGGGCTTTTCCGGCGCCGACCTGGCGAACCTGGTGAACGAAGCGGCGCTGTGGGCCGCGCGGCAGAACCGCAAGTTCGTGGCCATGGACGATTTTGAAATGTCGAAAGACAAGGTGCTGATGGGCGTGGAGCGCAAGTCCATGATCCTGTCGGACGAAGAGAAGCGCAATACCGCGTATCACGAAGCGGGACACGCGCTGGTGGCGGCAATGACTCCCGGCGCAGATCCGGTTCACAAGGTGACGATTATTCCG
>DASSGJ010000511.1:0-5024 GCA_035693545.1 Candidatus Acidiferrum sp. | reverse complement strand
AAGGGAGAACGGGTAGTCGGCGTGGTGGTGGCCTACGGCGGCGAAGTGGCGTGGAGCGACATTTTCGCCTCCGACGAGCTCTTCAACCATTACTGGAACAAGCTGTTGCGCAGCTATGCGGTTGAGGCCGTGGCGCGGCCTACACTTCGCGAGAAAGCTTCCGTGGACGATGCGCGGGAATTCCTGCGGCGGTTGGACGGCCGCGAGCAGACGGAATCCGAGCCGGGCGTATACCGTTGGCGTGAAATTAACGAAGGCGGGTTGTCACAAATCGAGCTGGATGCTCTGGCGCCAAAGACGTTTACGTTGCACCGGTTGGTCTTGCGGCGGACGAGCTAGCCAGTTTGTAACAGCGGGCTAAAACCTGGGGGCGTCGCGAAATTTTTTGACTGCGCTTCGATCAGAACTGGCGGCGAGAATGTGGGCAACTCCCGACTTCCAGCCCGGATGGCGAAGGCCCGGCGCGATTTCCGCCAGCGGAATCAGCACGAACTTGCGTTCGAGCATGCGCGGGTGCGGCACCTGCAATTCGGGAGTATCAATGGTCTCGTTCCCGTAGAGAAGGATATCCAGATCGATCTTTCTAGGGCCCTTGGCAAAAGCTTTTTTGCTGCCCATGCGGGCTTCGATGACACGAAGGGCACTCAACAAATCCAAAGCGTCGAGCTCGGTTTGCGCCTCCAGGACCATGTTCAAGAACCATTCCTGGTCCAGGTAATCCACCGGCTCGGTTTCATAAATGCTCGAGACGCGCCGGATATGCACGCCGGACTCGGGAAGCAGGCGGAGCGCCTGAAGAAGATTGTCTTCGCGTTCTCCGACGTTTGTGCCGAGCGCGATATACACGGTAATCATCGAACGATTCCTGGAAGCGCCTTCTGTATCACAAGACCGAACTATTTCAAGCCGGCGCGGCGGCGGAGAATGCCAAGCAGGGACTGGGCCTCGGGAAGCTTTAAGAGAGTAGATACACCAAAAAACACGATTCCGTAAACCGATAAGACGATGACGGCAAGGACGATCGGACCGCGGGGCCCAAGCAGGATCAAGATGCCGCGCGCGGCCGCCCCTGCAACCAGCGAGCCCAGCCAAACTTGGGCCAGAAACGCGAACGGAACACCCACTTGACCGATGCGGCGGCGAATCCCACGCTGCAGCAAGGTGAACTCCACCCACGAAGCGATGCCCGCGGAAATTGTGAGACCCGCGACACCCCAGCGGGGCTCGATGCCAAGGAGACGCGGCAACGGCAACGCGGCCAGGTAACCGAGCAGCGTGGTAAGAAGGACGCGCACGATGGCGAAGCGCAAGGGCGTGCGGGTGTCCCGCAGCGCGTAATATCCGGAGGAGTACAGCCGCCCAAGCGTGGATGCAAGAAGCCCAACCGTGGAGCCCGCGAGGATCCCCCAAACGTAGATGACATCCGCGTGGGTGAAGCGGCCTGATTGATAGATCGCGGCGACGATGACGTCGCCCAGCGCGAGGAATCCGACAACGGATGGAACGACAAGAAAGGTGATCTGGCGCAAGCCGGAGTTCATACGCCCGCGAAGAATTCCCGCGACTTCGTCGGCCGCGCCGAGCGCCCCGCTCATCACCGGAAGTTCCGCGGCAGAGACGGACATGCCGAAGAGGCTGACGGGCAGGGTATAAAGCGTTTGCGCGTAGGCGAGCGCGGAAACGGCGCCCGTTGGGAGCCAACTGGCCAGGAAGGCATCAATGTAGGCACTGATCTGCACCACGCCGCGGCTGATGAACACCGGGAAGAAATTGCGGATGACGGCACGCACGTGTTCCGCCTGATGGGCAAGGGAAAGTTTCAATCCGCCGAGGAGCTTGAAGACCATCGGCAGCTGCACCAGAACTTGCAACGCGCTGCCCACCACGGAAGCCCAGGCGGTGATAACCACCAGCGAATTCTGGGCGCGCCCGGCGCCGAAAGCGATCATTCCGGCGATCATGGCGACGTTCCACAACACGGGGGCCGTGTAGGATAGAAAAAATTTGCGGTGGCTGTTCAGAACGCCGAGGCACCAAGCGGAAGCAACCAGCAGGCCGGCACCAGGGAATAGAATGCGGACCAGAAGAATAGTAAGTTCGCGCTTTTCTCCGTGGAACCCGGGAGCAATGGCGTCAATCAGCCAGGGCGCTGTGAGAACGCCGAGGAGCACAAGAATCGAAGTGCTCAGGGTGAGCAACGCCGCAACGGCGCCGGCCGTTTTGCGCGACTCCTCTTTATCGCCGCGCGCCAGCAGGCTGGCATACACCGGAATGAACGAGGCGGAGAGGACTCCTTCACCAAACATATTCTGGAGAAAATTGGGGATGCGGAAGGCGGCTTTGAACACGTCGGCGGCGTCTGAATTGCCGAAGTAATGGGCAAACACGCGGTCTCGAATCAGGCCGGCAACGCGGCTGAGGAATATTCCCGCTGCAACCAGAAAGGCGAATTGCCGGGAGTTTGCGGGTGCGGTTTGCGTGGCGGAGGATTCAGTCAAGAACGTTTCCAGGCGCGCCGAGGCGGCTTGTTCCTTCCAAAGATTTCGTAGTCTGAAGATACCTTACCCGAAACAGAGGGTGGCCGCGAATTGCGAGCGTGTGCCGTGAACCTACTCTTCGACATCCAAACCGGCTGCGGCCGTTTGTAGTGATAAAATCCCACGGGACTGGGGGTCACATGAAGAAATACAGGTTCGTTGCGTTGACGTTGCAATCAGCAGCAATCCTGGGTGCGAGTGTTCTTGCTTGCGGAAGTGCGCGAGCGCAGGAGAAGGATTATTCCAAGGTCGAGATTAAGGTAACCAAGGTTTCCGGGAACATTTACATGCTGGAAGGGGACGGTGGAAACATTGCCGCGTCCGTAGGCGAAGACGGAATCGTGATCGTGGATGACCAGTTTGCCCCGCTGGCGGACAAGATTCAGGCCGCGCTGAAAAACCTGAAGATCACCGACAAGCCCGTAAGATTCGTGATTAACACCCACTATCATGGCGACCACACCGGCGGAAATGAACCTTTCGCCAATACAGGATCGACGGTGATTGCACAGGACAACGTGCGGAAGCGTCTGGAGACTCCCGGGGTCGCAGGCAATGGGAGTTCGCTAAAGATGGAGACCAAAGCAGCCCCGAAAGCCGCCCTGCCGGTGATCACGTTTGATCATGACGTGACCGTGCACTTAAATGGCGAAGATATCCGGGCACTGCACTTCCCTGCCGGGCATACCGATGGCGATGCCATCATTTTTTTCCCGAAGAACAATGTGGTGCACATGGGCGACGATTTCGTGCGCTATGGGTTTCCGTTCATTGACGTCTCGAGCGGCGGCAGCGTGCAGGGGATGATCGCGGCGATGGAAAAGTGCACGGCGCAATTGCCTCCCGACGTGAAGGTGATTCCCGGGCACGGCGCGCTTTCCAACCTGGATGACGTGCGGGCTTTTATAAAAATGCTGAAAGAGACTTCGGCGGTGGTGCAGAAGGCGATTGACGAGCATAAAACGGTGGATCAGATGAAACAGGAGAAAATCCTGGCGCCGTGGGCGAAGTGGTCAGGTGATTTCCTGGACGCCGACAAGTTCATTGAGACGCTCTACAACTCGCTGACCGGCAGCAAGGGCGAATTCCTGAAACACAATTAGTTCTGAGTTTTGAGATTTAAGTTCTAAGTTTTAAGCTCTAAGTCATTATTCGCAAACAAGAAACTTGCCCATAATAAGGGTTTCCCTTATTATGGGCAGATGAACATCACACTTTCATTGGACGACAAACTAGTGAAAGAAGTACGGAAAATTGCTGTGGAAAAGGACACCACGCTAACCGGACTCGTTCGCGAGTACCTGCAACAACTGGCAGCCGAGAGCGCGCGGTCGGGCCGAAAACGAGAGCAGCTCGCCGCCCTGAGGCGCACTTTCGAGAAGTACCAGTTCAGTATCGGGGATCGGACTTGGAAGCGCGCGGATCTTTATGACCGCAAGTGATTTTCTAGATAGCAACGTCCTGATCTACGCCTATGACCCAAGAGATCCTCGCAAGCAGGGTATCGCGCGAGAGTTGGTGGAAAAGGCCCTGCTGGGAGATGGGGTCGTATCCGTCCAAGTCTTAGCCGAGTTCGCAGCCACCCTGCTACACAAGCTTCGCCCAGTGGCACCCCCCGAAGCCGTGACTGAGATCCTGGACGCTATGCACTCGATCTCCGTCGTGGAGCCACAGGCCGAGATGGTGCGGCGAGCCGTGCAGGCCTACGAACAGTATGGAGTGCAGTTTTATGACGGGATGATCATTGCGGCCGCGGAACGGGCCGGTTGCAAGAAAATCTGGTCTGAGGACTTAAACGCCGGACAAGAATATTTCGGCGTTAAGGTTGAAAACCCATTCGCCTAGTCCGCTAAGAAAATACAGAATCCACACCCGGAGGGCCGCGTCTACTCGACGATGATGCGGTCGGCCCATTCGACGAGACTAACGAAAATTGCGGGGCTTCCAAACTTCGCTCCCCAATTGCTGAGATCGGCTTCCGTGACGCCACGCGCCCGGCTGCAGGCCCCTCAAGCAAAAATGGGAATATGCTTGGCGGCAATTTTTTCGAGTGTCTCCGCCAGCGGCGGCCAACCGACGGGCAGGACAGAACTCGCCGTCGCCTTACGCATCAGATAGGTAGCTTCGCCGAGCAGGAAAATCTGGACCTCGTGGCCAGCCTCACTAAGCGCGTTGCCATGAGAGAAAACAAAGGAAGCGCGCGTGGGATCATCGGTGCCCCAGGCGCTTTTCATCATGATTTTCAGTGATTTTTTTGGTTCTTCGGCTTTTGCCGCCAAGGGCAAAAACGGCAATCCCAGCAATTGAGCGAGAAATTTGCGTCTAGCCATGATTTTCTCCGACCAAGGCATTCCGGGGGGAAGTAGAACGGAAGTTACTCCTGGCGCGCCGAGGCGTCAAGGTTGAATTTGGGAGACCGTGGCGTGGGATTCAGAATAACCGCGGCTGGCGTTTGGGGAGTTCGCGGCCGAAATATTCGTAGGCCCG
>DASSGJ010000510.1:0-4994 GCA_035693545.1 Candidatus Acidiferrum sp. | reverse complement strand
CCTGCCTGTGGAAGAAGGGGAACTGCTTCCCGCGCTGGACGACATGACGCCGCGGGAAATCGTGGTGGAGCTCGACAAATATATCGTCGGGCAAGCTGCGGCCAAGCGTGCCGTCGCGGTGGCTTTGCGCAATCGCGTGCGTCGGCAGAAATTGCCGCCGGAGATTGCCGAAGACGTTCTGCCGAAAAATATTCTGATGATCGGGCCGACCGGTGTCGGCAAAACGGAAATTGCGCGTCGCCTTGCGCGGCTGGCCGGCTGCCCGTTCGTCAAGGTGGAAGCTTCCAAGTACACGGAAGTCGGCTACGTAGGGCGCGATGTGGAGTCCATGGTCCGCGACCTGGTGGAAACCTCGATTGACATGGTTCGTGAGGAGAAGCTGGATGAAGTGGCGGATCGCGCCGAGCAGGCCGCTGAGGAACGCGTGCTTGACCTGCTGCTGCCGCCGCAGGTGGAAGCCCCGGGAACGCCGGAGGCGGAACGCGCGGCCCAGCGCGAGCAAACGCAGCGCACCCGGGAAAAGCTGCGCGCGCAGTTGCGCGAAGGCAAGCTGGACCAGCGCATGGTGGACCTGGAAGTCCGCGAGCGCGCCATGCCTTCCTTTGAAATTATTTCCAATCAGGGCGTCGAGGAAATGGACGTCAACATCAAGGACATGCTCAGCGGCATGTTCGGCCAGCAGAAGAAGAAGCGCAAGATGAGCGTTGCGGACGCATTCGAATACCTGATCCAGGAAGAAGAAAACAAGCTGATTGACATGGACCAGGTGACCCGCATCGCCGTGGAGCGCGCCGAGCAGATGGGCATCATCTTCGTGGATGAAATCGATAAAGTGGCCGGGCGCGAATCGGGCCACGGCCCGGATGTTTCCCGCGAAGGCGTGCAGCGCGACATTCTGCCGATCATCGAAGGCACCACCGTCAACACCCGATACGGGATGATCCGCACCGACCACATTTTATTTATTGCCGCGGGGGCGTTTCATGTCACCAAGCCTTCGGACTTGATTCCGGAGTTGCAGGGCCGGCTGCCGATCCGCGTCGAAATGCAATCGCTCAAGGAAGAGGACTTTGTCCGCATTCTTACCGAGCCAAAGAACGCGCTGATCAAGCAGTACATCGCACTGCTCGAGACCGAAGGCGTGAAACTCACCTTCACCGAGGATGCCGTGCAGGCCATCGCCCGCTTCGCCACCAGCGTGAATGAACAGACCGAAAACATCGGCGCCCGCCGCCTGCATACCATTCTTGAAAAAGTCCTGGACGAACTCTCCTTCGAAGCGCCCGACCTCAAAAAGAAAAACGTGAAGGTTGACGCGGCGTACGTCAACAAGCAGCTCGCCGATATCGTGAAGAACCAGGATTTGAGCCGTTACATCCTCTAAGTTCTGAAAATTGAAACTGGAAAATGGAAAATAGATCAGGGACGCCATTCCGCCTGCAAAAACGCCCCGCGCAGTCCGTTCCTATTTTCTATTTTCTATTTTCCATTTTCCTGTTCATAGCCGGCTGCGGCGCGCCAGGCGAGCCTCTACCACCGACTCCACCCGTTCCCCAGGGCATCGCGGATCTGGCCGCGAAGCAGGCGGGTGATGGCGTGCTGCTCACCTTCACCATGCCGGGAAAAAGCACACTCGGCGACCGTTTGCAGCAGGTGCCGACTTTCGAAGTAGCGCGCGGCGCTTTACGTGCCGATGGCACTCCGGATCCCAAATCCTTCCGCGTGGTGGACACCGTGCCCGGAGCGTTGGTGGTCCGCTATTCGCAGCGGGGCCAGGTGCAGTTCATTGACCCGGTTTCTCCGTTGGATCCGCAGTTTCGCGCCGGGCAGATTTTCGTTTATCGAGTCCACACGCTTTTTTCCGCCAAGCGGCCCTCTCCCGAATCGAAAGAGGTTACGCTGCGCCTCTACCCTGTTTCCGAGCGAATTTCCTCTCTGGCTCAGAATGTGACGGAGCAGGGTATTGACCTGAAGTGGCCCGCGCCAACGCATACTTCGGGCGGCGAACCGCTTCCTGGTGTCCAGGAGTATCACGTGTATCGGGGCGAGTTGGACCCAGCAACAGCGAGCCTGGCAGCCAGCGATCCGTTGCAAGCAAGATGGAAACAACCGCTGCTTCAGTTGGGAGCCACGACCACCACCGACTATCGCGATTCGGGGTTCGATTACGGAAAGACCTATGCCTACCTTGTCCGAACCGTAGTCGGGTCGCCTTCGGGCCCGCTTGAATCGAGCGACTCTCCGCTGGCCATCGTCACGCCTAAGGACATGTTTCCTCCGGCAGCTCCCCAAGGCATTGTGGCGGCGATCCAGCCGGGAACTAACCCGGGTTCCGTCGCCGTCGAACTTTCCTGGTCTATCAACGTGGAACCAGACCTGGCGGGCTACCGGGTCTATCGTAGCGAGCAGGAGGGGGCGCGAGGCACTCCGCTCACCCCGGATCTCTTGCCGTCTCCCGCGTATCGTGATAACTCTGTGCAGTCCGGCCAGCGCTATTGGTACACCGTGACGGCCGTGGATCGCTCGGGCAATGAGAGCGCCTCCAGCCTTGCGGTGGCGGTAGATACCGCGCAACCTTCCCGTTGAACCCGTGTTCTTACCGATGAGCGACTGTCTGGCAGGCAGCCCAGCATCATGCCTCAGAACTTCAGCCCGCCGGGTTACCGGTGGTTTCACTTCTTCCGCAACGCCTCCGTTCGGATCGGGTTGTACGTCGGGGTTTGGCTCGCACTGGTATTTATCGCCTGGGTTGAGATCGCCAATCGGGCGCCGTTTCTGGAACCCCTGGCGCAACAGCGCAACGTGATTGCCGCGCTGCTGCTCGCGCTGATTGCCGCTCTGCCTGTCGTGCGATTCCTTCGTTCGCCCGGAGAATTGCTGATCTCCGGATTGCTGGCCTGGGGGGTGCTGACTCTCGCGTACCGGATTCTCAGCCTGGAATTTGTTATGCTCCAGGATTACTACAGCACTTTTCACGTCTTTGTGCTCGGCGCCGTTGCATATCTGCTTTTTGCAACACTCTCCTGGATTGGTATGATTGTGTGGCGGGCGAGAGAAGCTCACGGTACGCACACCTCCCGCTGAACAGGTTTCCACAAAATGAAATTTTGCCGGTTTGTCCCCAAATCTGGCGGTGTAGCCTCCCGAGTATTGCCCTCTTACGGCCTGATCGAAGGCGAAATCATTCACGGAATCACAGCGCCGCCCTGGCTGGCGTGGAAGCGAGAAGAGGCTTCGCTGCCGATGCGCGAGGCGCGATTGCTTGCGCCTGTCGAGCCGTCGAAGATCGTCTGTGTCGGGCGGAACTACGCCGCTCACGCGGCTGAATTGGGCAACCAAGTGCCGAAAGAGCCCATGATTTTCCTGAAGACCCCTTCGTCGGTTATCGGAACGGATGAAGCGATTGTCCTCACGCGCTATTCGAACCATGTGGACTACGAAGCCGAGCTGGCCGTAATTATTGGTAAAACATGCTCGCAACTTGGCGATGAGGATGATCCGTTGTCCTATGTCCTCGGCTACAGCTGCCTGAATGATGTTTCTGCGCGCGACTTGCAGAAGAGCGATGTCCAGTTCACCCGCGCCAAAGGATTTGACACGTTTTGCCCGGTGGGGCCGCACATCGAAACGCAACTCGATCCTCGCAACGTCCTGGTGGAAGCGCGCGTGAATGGCGTCGTGAAACAGTCCGGCAGCACTTCGCTGATGGTATACCCGGTCGAGTTTCTGATCCGCTGGCTTTCCCGCATGATGACCCTGATTCCGGGCGACGTAATTGCCACCGGCACTCCCGCAGGGGTCGGGCCGCTCACCGCTGGCGACACCGTGGACGTCTCCGTCTCCGGAATCGGCGTGTTGCACAATCCGGTGCACGCCCCGGCTTCCTGACTTCGCAGAGCTCCTCTCCATTCGGTACTATAAGAACAGCAGGGAAGGCTGATGTCCCGCCGGGGGTTCGCTCAGGCAGCGGGATGGAAGGTTTTCTCTCGCAAACATTCCCACAATTTTGTGAGTAAGGGGTTGAGCGTTGAAAGAGTTGCTCGCCGATTGGAAAATGCTGCTTATGATTGGCGGCGGAAGCCTCGCTGCACTGGCGTTGATCGCTTATGCCTTTGCGCGTCCCCCCGCTGATCCGGAAGCCGAGGAGCGGAAGCGCCGGCTGCACCTGAATCTGATTGGGCGAATCGCGGAAGGCCAGGTAGTGGAGTTGGCCCAGCATCCTGCGCCTGAGGTTGAAAAACCCGCCGGTCTGTTCGGCACGCACTCGAAACCGCTGGCGGATGGCCGTCCCCGCAGCCTGGTTTCCTACAGCTACTCGATTTCCGGGGTGACCTATCATACGGCGCAGGACATCACCGGCCTTGAGAGTCAGGTGAAGATCGAACGCCTGGTAACGGGCTATCCCACCAGCGTGAAGTACGATCCCGCGAATCCGAGCGATTCCATCGTTGTCGCCGACGATTGGTCGGGTCTTCGATAGAAATATTCCTTCCGGCGGCGTCTCCTTCCCAAATCTTTCCAGCCTATATTGCTGCCGCGGCCCTGCCCCCAAAAACCTTCCAGGAATTCAGCTTTGCGCGCGAATGCGTTATGCTTTGGCTGACTATACGCCGGCGTTTCGACCGCCTATGAAACAGGTATTTCTTTCCATTCTTACGACGCTCATGATCGTGGCGACGACCTTGAGCGCGATGGTGATCCTGGTGCGCGCCACGCGTTTCGTTACGTCCATCCATTCGCCCCTGCCTCGTGCCGGCGCCATCCTGGCAGAAATTCTGTTGGGCGTAATACTGCTTCTTGGCACGGTTTGGCTGGCGACCCATGCCGCCGTCCTGATTTTTGCTCCAAAGAGTGACGAGCCCGAGGGAGGGCCTCTTGGCTGAAAAGAATCGAATCTGGGAATCATCCGCGAACGCAGACCGCATGGAGCAGTTGCGCCGCATTTCGGAGGAAGCGGAAGCCGGCGGCGGCGCGGAACGCCGCGAACGCGAGCA
>DASSGJ010000509.1:0-2059 GCA_035693545.1 Candidatus Acidiferrum sp. | reverse complement strand
AACTCCCAACAGTGCAACATATTTTAGGTAACGCATCTTGTCCCCTTGGTCCCGGCCTGGCCGGTGGAGTAAACCCGGTTGCCGGGGCGCCTCCCGGAAACTGCCCTGGGGAAACGCCTTACAGTTCGTTAAACACGGGGGGTGGGAAAGAGTTGCGGGAGGGGGGGTATAGAGGTTTTGTAAGCTATTTATATGCAATTACTTACGGGGATTGGTGGCGGACAGGTTTGACAGACCTTGCTTGTGCTGAGGAAAGCCTCACCCCTGAAGGGGTGAGCTACAGGGCGGCCAGGAGGGATTCGGGGGAGGCGTTGTCGCCGAAGGTTTTGCTGAGGTGGGCGAAGCGGTCTACGTTGCCAGGGCCGAAGATGAAGGTGCCGCCCAGCTGGAAGGGATCACGGCCGAGTTTGTGCTGGTGGTGGCCGGCGGCCTTGGCGCGGTTGCGGCTTGCGAAATTGTCGCTGCGGAGGAGATGGAGGAGGTTGGCTTTGCCGAGATTGGCGAGTTTGTAGGTCTGGCTGTCGGCATCAATTAGGAGGGGGAAGTCGATGCCGGTCTCCTGCTGAAATATGCGGGCGTAGTGTGCGTCGCCGAGGCTGATGGCGGCGAGGGATGCGTGCTTTTCGCGGAAGGCTTGCTGGTGCTCGCGCAACTGCGCGACGTGTTCGCGGCAAAAGATTCAGCCGTAGTGGCGGAGGAAAACGAGGACCGCGGGATTCGATTCCCAGAGGGAGCCGAGGCGAATGGTTTTGCCAAAAGCGTCGGGGAGAACGACGCCGGCGAGCCGCTGACTGAGTGTGTCCGGCATGATCGCCATGATTGAGGAAGCAGGAATGCGGTGTCAAGGGCTTGTCCCGAGGCATTTTTCGTGTCGCTGCGCCGGTGGCGAGTTGACGCGGAAAATGTAACGCGGGTAGAACGTCACCGCCTAGACACTGAAATTTCAAAGTGGTACTCTCTTGCGCAATTCGGGGTCGAGCTTGGGTGGAACAAGGCTCCGGACGGGCCTGGACGGAACATGCGCGCACATCGGGGTTTGTGGAAGTCACTCCTGGGTATTGGTGTTTTCTTTTTAGCTTTGGAAGCGGGGGCAGGGCCAGAATTGGCCGGGCAGGAAACCCCTGCGCCGACTGCCAATACTGGACAGGGCACTCCTGTGCCGCGCGTGGTGAAGAAAGACGGAGCTCCTGCTGCAAGCAGTGCGGACCAGGGAAAAGAATCAGGGAATGAACCCGTTCCTGGGGGACCGGACGAGATTGATAAGCGCGCGGAGTGGTTTTACAAACAGCGCAGCAGTTTGAACGGCCGGCTGCCAAACGGGGCGCGGTTGAAAGCGTTCGAACACCTGCAGCGGATGCTGGTGGCGGAAGGAAAACTGAAACAGCGGGTGGACGGCACCTATGCGGAAGTGATGCCAGAGTCGGGGACTTCCACGACCACGTGGACGTCCATCGGGCCGACGCCTACATTGGGCAGCGAATTCGGACCGGTGACCGGGAGAATCACAACCATCGCCGTTGATCCCAGCGACAGCACGGGTAATACGGTTCTGATCGGCGGAGCGCAAGGCGGAATCTGGCGGACGACGGACGGGGGACTGACCTGGACGGCGCAGGGAGATCAGAATGCGTCGCTGGCGATGGGTTCGATTGCGTTTGCGCCATCGCAGGCGGGGACGGTTTATGCAGGAACGGGCGAGCAGGCAGCCATCGGGTTCGACGTGTATTACGGGGCGGGAGTTCTGATTTCGAGCGACCACGGGCAAACGTGGAAGCAGACATGTACGGTGGCGAGTTCGACGTGTCCGTTCATCGGGCCGTACGACGATATTAGTCCGTTTGGATATTTCACGTTGGGTGGAACGCGCATCAGCTACGTTTCGGTGAATCCCTCGCATCCCAATATGGTGTTGGTGGGTGCGCAGACGCAGTTCGCTGAGGGACCGACGGAGGGAGTGTATTGCTCGGACAACAGCGGCGCGACCTGGACCAATATTCTGCCGGATCAGATGTCCACGTTCGTGGGTTTTGCATCGTCAAGCGTGGCTTACGCGGCGCTG
>DASSGJ010000508.1:0-3838 GCA_035693545.1 Candidatus Acidiferrum sp. | reverse complement strand
GACGGAGGGACGCGCGTGACAACGCCGGACCGCGAAGCCGTCGAGATGTTCCTCCAGGAAGCCGCGGAGCACCTGCAGTATTTGCGGGAGTACGTGAGCGTGCTGCAGGAAGTTTCGCCGCGCCGGGAAGACCTGGAGCGGTTGTACATTTCGGCGCACACGCTGAGCGGCACTTCGGCGAGCTACGGGTTTCCGCGATTCTCCGAGGTAGCGGCAAAGCTGGCACATATTTTTCAATATGCACTGCAAGCGCCGCTGGGCGACGACCTTCATGGGCCACTGACGGAATTTCTTTCGGACGCAATCTCGCTGCTGGAAACCAGCCTTCTCGAAATCAGCGATACGGGGCAAGAGAACGTCGAAGACGTCGCGGCTTTCAAGGAGCGCTACCGGTTCGCGTTCCCGCCGGAGCCGCCGCCGCTGAATCTTAGCGCGCCTCCAACTGCGCCGCTTTCGCAAGCGCCCTCGGATTACCAGGACGAGCCGGAGCCCGTGAATGTCGGGCAGACAGGATCGTACTTCGACGCTCTTCCGGTGGACGACGAAGTGCCGGACGAGATTCTGGAGTTTTTCCAACCGGAAGCGGAAGAGCACCTGCAAATCGTGGGCGATTGCCTGCTTTCGCTGGAGGGCAACAACAATCCGGAAGAGATTAACCGGTTGTTCCGAGCGATCCACACGGTCAAGGGTTCCGCGGCGCAGGTTGGCCTGCGGCGACTGGGCGGCATCGCGCATCGTGTCGAGGATTTGATCGGGCGTTTGCGGGATGGCGAACTTCAGCCGTCGCCGTCCATCGTGGACCTGTGCCTTGAGTCGGTAGATGTGCTGAAGAAGACGTTGCACAGGGATTGGGCGGACGAAGCGGAATTCCGCGGCGGTGTCGATTCCCTGCTCGGACGCATTGCGGCATTGGCACCACAAGAAATAGAGGAAGAAGCGCCCGCGGCAGCGGATGCGGAGCCACAAGAAGAGACGGCAGTTAAGGCCGGCGTTGAGAAGGCCGCGGCGAAGGCGCCTCTTACCGCAAAGCAAGCGGCTGCGAACAAATCGGTCCGTATTGCTCTGGGACGCCTGGACCGCATGATGAATACGGTCGGCGAACTGGTGATCAGCCGCACGAAGATGGTTGGCCGCGTGACGGAGCTGGAAAAGCTGATTGATACGCTGGGCTTTTCGAAAGAGCGGCTGCACGGCAAGGTGAATGAGTTCCAGGAAAAGTACGAGTTCAACCGGATTCGCTCGCAGTTGGCAACGCCATGGGCAAACCAGCAAACACAAAAGATGCTGACCAGCGCGGCGGCGGGCGAGGGATCGTATCTGGAGGAATTCAGCGAACTGGAGATGGACCGCTACGACGACTTCAACATTCTCTCCCGTTCCATGACGGAGATTTCCGCGGACGTGAACGAAGTTTTGACGCAACTCGAGGGATACGTCGGGCGGGTCGAGACGGACATTGACGAGTTCACAAAGCTGGCGCACCACCTGCAGGACGAAATTACCGCGGCACGCATGGTGCCGATCGGAACGTTGTATTCACTTCTTTCCCGCGCCGTGAGGGATGCGGCGAAGTCGGCGAAAAAACAGGTGGAGCTGGATTTTTCGGGAAGCGAAACCGAGCTGGACAACAACATTATTCAGCAGATTTCGGACCCGCTGGTTCACCTGGTCCGCAATTCGGTGGCGCACGGAATTGAGCTGCCGGAGGTTCGCGCCGCCCAGGGGAAGGCCGAAGAGGGCAAGGTTTCCCTGCGCGCTTATCATCGCGGCAATCACATCTATATCGAAGTGGAAGACGACGGGCGCGGCATTGACTACGCGCGCGTGAAACAGAGCGCGATCGAGTGCGGACTGGTTTCGAGCGAGACCGCGGACCGGCTGACGGAACGCGACCTGCGCGAGATGCTTTTTCATCCCGGGTTTTCGACGGCGGCGGTGAAGACCGAACTGGCGGGACGCGGAGTCGGACTGGACGTGGTTCGCTCGAATTTGAACGCGCTGAACGGCGAAATCGAAGTGAACAGCGTTTCGGGTTCGGGGACAAAATTCACGCTGAAAGTGCCGCTGACCCTGATTATTTCTCCCGCTCTCTTCGTGCGCTGCGGGTCGTATCATTTCGCGCTGCCGCTGGCGGTGGTGGAAGAGATTCGACGGCTGAGGGCCGATGAAATTGAGGATGTCGGCGGGAAACTGCTGACCAAGGTGCGCGACATCGTTACGGAAGTGGTGCGGCTCGATTCGTATCTCGGATTGCCGCCGCTTGAAGCCATTAACGGCTACTTCCACATGATCGTGGCCAACGCGGGAAATCGCCAGATTGGCGTGGTGGTCGAGGAAGTTTTGGGCAAGGACGAAATCGTCATCAAGAACCTGGGCGAGTACCTGCGGAAGGTGAAGCTCTTCCCCGGAACAACGATCGCTCCGGATGGCAGCCTGATCCTGTTGATCGATTTGAACCGCATGGTGGCGACCGAACCGAACGAACGCCGGGCCGTGCAGGCAAGCGTGAGCGCGGCGCGCATTTTTGCGCCGGGATCGGCGGCCGTGGCTCGCGGAACGATTCCTTCGGAAGCGATCGACCGCGTGGATCAGGAGCGGGTGATTGTGATTGCGGACGACTCGATCAGCGTACGCAAATTTGTGGGCCGAATGCTTGAGAAGAACGGCTACCGCGTGAAACTCGCCGCGGACGGACTGGAAGCCGCGGAACTGGTGGCGCAGCACGGCTGCCACATGGTGATTACCGACCTGGAGATGCCGCGGATGACCGGCTACGAACTGATGGCTCAACTGCGGCAGAGCCCCTCGACAAAACGAATTCCGGTGATGGTGGTAACTTCACGCGCCGGCGCGAAACACCGGGACCGCGCGATGAAGGAAGGCGCTTCGGCGTTTCTGACAAAGCCGGTGCAGGAAGATCAGCTGCTGGCCGCCGTGGAACAACTGATCGGAACGGAGGCGGCACGCCCAATCGTGCCGGTTGGATAGACGAGCCATGGCCCCTGCCCCTCCCAAAAAGTTTCGCGTGCTCGTCGTGGACGATTCCGCCTTCATGCGCAAGGTGCTGGAGTCGATTTTCAACGCCGACGAGCAATTGACGGTGATCGGCCACGCAAAGGACGGCCGCGAGGCGATCGCGCTGGCGGAATCGCTGAAGCCCGACGTCATCACGATGGATTTGAACATGCCGCACATGGACGGCTTACAGGCGACGGCGCAGATCATGACCACCAATCCGCGGCCGATTGTGATTGTGAGCTCCGAGAGCAAAGAAGGGGCGGCGAGCACTTTGAAGGCGCTGGAACTGGGCGCGATCGAATTTGTGACCAAGCCTTCGTCGGGAATTGATCTGGACATGCAGAGCGTGAAGGACGATCTGCTGCGCAAGGTGCGGATCGCGGCTAAGGTGCGCGTGGTGCGCACGGCTTCGCGGCTCGCGGCGCAGTTACAGGCGCCGATGAACGGAGGTGCGGCTCCGAAGCCCCAGCCGGCGCCCCGGCCAACTGCGTCTTCGGCAGGGGTTCCTTCCGATATGCGATTCCCCGTGGTGGTTTTGGCGGCTTCCACCGGAGGCCCCGCGACGGTGATGCGGCTGGCCCCAGGGTTTACGAAAGATTTTCCGGCGGCGGTGATCCTGGTGCAGCACATGCCCGCCGCGTTCACCACGCAATATGCGCTGCAACTTGCGGAATTCACAGGAATTCGCGTGAAAGAAGCGGAAGCAAATGAGCCGGTGCAGCCGGGAACATTTTACATTTGCCCGGGCGGGCAGCACTTGCGGGTTTCGCCCACGGGGCGGATCCAGCTCGACGCCGCAACGGGGCGAATTGAAGGCTAC
>DASSGJ010000507.1:0-3672 GCA_035693545.1 Candidatus Acidiferrum sp. | reverse complement strand
GGCGCCTGCAGTAGCCAAACCCACCAACCATGTCATCCCGAACCCGCGTTTTGTGCGGGTGAGGGATCTGCTTTCTCTTTTTCTTGCGCATAGAGCAGTCCAACGCGTTTCGCCGAGTAGTAATTCTGTTGTGCTACACTCGCGGTGAACCAGAGAGGGAACCCCCGTGCCCCTTGAATTCTCCTTAATCCCTGCCGACACCCGCCTCGAATCCAACGGCGAAGGCGCGCCTCTCGATATCTCCGAAACCGTCTCCCGTACCTTCTTCTGCACCCTCACCGTCGCTGATCAGATCGAGCAGGAATCCCTCGACGTCTCCATCTGGGGCTCCAGCGACGGCCAGGATTTCGGGAAACGTCCGCTCCTCAAACTCCCCCAGCAGTTTTATCGCGGCACCACTAAGATGGTGCTCGACGTGTCCCTGCGCCCTGAAGTCAGGCATCTTCGCGCGCGCTGGGAAGTGAATCGCTGGGGCAGAGTCTCCCCTACTCCCATGTTCGTGGCCGGTCTGGAACTTGTCGAAATCCCCCCGATGTCGCGCGACACCCCGACCAAACGCACGGTTCTGACCGCGCAGTCCAGTTGATGCGTATTAAACCCTTTTAAATGTACTTTGTGCAGGCACAAGAGGAGGAAAGGGGTAAGAGACTGTTGGTCGGTTGCCCTGTGGTGGTCAGTCTCCTACCCCGCGAGTGGTCTTGCGTGTATAGACGTTTATTCCCGGGCAAATGTTTCTAAGTTCCCGAAAGATTTATGTCTCATCCCTGTAAATTGAGACTCAACCAATTTGGCCTCACAAACCCTGTAGCTCGGGCCTTCAGGCCTGAGGATTTTCGTAGCACCACAAATTCGTATTCTGCAGCGAGATTCCTCACCACTAAAACGGATTAGCTACAGATTTTGGTAGCCTATCCGATCTCCACCGTATCCAGATACCGCGCCACCGCCGCCTTCCACTTGAATTTCTCCGTAATCGCCTGCTGCAACGACTGCGCCGCCGCCGGTTCGCCGTGCGTCAAGTACACCTGCTTCGGCGTGGCCTGCAACCCGCTCAGCCAGCGCAGCAATTCGCTTTTCCCCGCGTGCGCGGAAAATTGTCCCATCTCCACGATTTCTGCCTTCACCGGCACTGTTTGTCCAAACAGGCTCAGCGTCTTCGCGCCTTCCTGCAACGCCCGCCCGCGTGTACCCTCGGCCTGAAATCCTCCCAGAATCACGCAGTTTCTCGCGTCGCTCAACCGCTGCGCCAGATGGTGCAGCACGCGCCCGCCCGTCACCATCCCGCTCGCCGAAATGATGATGCACGGAGTCTTCACGTCATTGATGGCCTTCGACTCCGCCACGCTGCGCGTCAGGTGAAACGTATGCACGTCTAGTGGATCGCCTCCGCCCTGCTCTTCGCGCGAAAATTGCAAATCGTGGTCTTCCTTGTACTTCAAATACAGATCCGTCGCGCTCAGCGCCATCGGGCTGTCCACATACACCGGAATCTTCGGGATCTTCTGCAAATCCTCCAGTTGCCGCAGGTAATACATGAACGTCTGCGTCCGCCCAATCGCAAACGCCGGAATCACAATCGACCCGCCGCGCTTCGCCACCCGGTTTACAATGTCCGCCAGCAGTTGCAGCGGATCGCCGGGATCGTGCTCCCGATCTCCATACGTAGATTCGCAAAGCAGCGTGTCAATCTGTTTCGTCGCCGGCGAAACGGGATCGTTCAGGATCGGCTGGTCGTAGCGGCCCACATCTCCCGAGAAAACCACCACGATCTTTTTCCCATTTTCCGTGATCGTCAATTCCAGGCTCGACGACCCCAGAATGTGCCCCGCGTCATACGACTCGAAGTGGAACTCCGGCGACAGATCAAAGCCGCCCTTGCGCGGCATCGGTTTCAACTGCGCCAGCACCGGCTCCACGTCATCCGCCGTATACAGCGCCCGCGGCTCCGCATGCTTGCTCCACTTGTTCTTGATCGCGCTCTTCGTCTCTTCTTCCTGCAGGTGCCCCGAATCCTTCAGCAGCAGGTTGGTCAAATCAATCGTCGCCGGATTCGCATAAATCGGTTTCCGATAGCCGTCGCGCGAAAGCACCGGCAGCCATCCCGTGTGGTCCAGGTGCGCGTGCGTCAGCACCAGGTAATCGATCGTCTTCGGATCCACCGGCAGTGGATTCCAGTTCCGCTGCTTCAGCTCGTCCAGCCCCTGAAACAACCCGCAATCAATCAGCAGCTTCTTACCCGCCGCCTCCACCAGATATTTCGACCCCGTAACACAACCCGCCGCACCCAAAAATGTAAGTTTCGCCATAGAGTTTGCATTTTACTGGAATGGGCAGCGATTGCCACTTACAATGTCGCCACTTATGCCAATTTCAAAACTCTTGAACAGGATTTTGCGAGATGAGTGAATCGGACGAAAAACCTGAGCTCTCGCCAGCCGGATCCCGAATTCTTCGCCATGAGAAAAAAGAGAACGATTGGAAACCTCCCGCACCGATACAAAACCTGACCGAAATTTCACAACATATCGCGGCTCACCTTGGCGAAGCTAAGACAGTTTTCCATGAAAAGGTGTCGGATACGGTTCATATCGACATGCACATCGTCGAACCATCCGCTCGCGCCCCGATTTATCGCCTTGTGACCTCCGGCATGAGCGACCTTCCCATGAATGTTCCCGACGAAATGAAAGGCCATGAATATCTCGAGCTAATGGTCACTCTGCCGTCCTTTTGGAGGATGGACATGGAATCGTTTCAGGATGAGAAGTGGTATTGGCCACTACGGATATTGAAAGGCATGGCATTATTTCCTCACAAGCACTCCACCTGGCTTGGCTTCGGCCATTCCGTGCCAAACGCCAACCCGCCCAAGTCGTTTTCTCCCGATACACACCTGTGTGGGGTGATTCTGTTGCCTTCTGTCACCGCTCCGCAGCCGTTTCTTAGCCTGAAGATTTCGCCACAGAAGCGCATAGGCTTCCTCTCTTTATATCCCCTATACAGAGAGGAACTTGAATTCAAGCTGAAAGAAGGCACAGACAGACTTGCGGACAGGCTGTTTCAGGCGGGAGTCACCGATCTGATAGATCCCCAGCGCAAGCCCGTCGTTCAACCGAAGAGAAAATTCTGGTTGTTTTGAAATAAGGTTGATTTAATTTGCAGTGCCTTTCTGGCATTCACCTAGTAGCAACTGTCCTCAAGACAGAATGGGGCGAGCCTCGCAGCCCGCCCCGCCTCTTGCTTCCTGTCATCTGTTATCTGATCGTTGCTATCTGCTCTCGCTGCCTCAGGCCAGGTCGAAGCAATTGTTGTTCATCACTGCGCATAGTGGCACAGGCACTCTTGCCTGTGACTTTGTAGCGGCCGCCTTCCGAGGCGGGCGTCTTTCTGCCAGCCCGTTACTATCCTCAACCGCCCCGCATCCAACCACGCAGCCTGCCCAGGCAGGCAAGTTCAATCCCGAGGTGAACTCATGTCGTATGGTGGCAAAGAATTGGCAAGCGCTTTTCGAACAGTCCGCAAAAACACCATTCAGGTAGCCGAGGATATTCCCGAATCCAGCTACACCTTTTCTGCCGCTCCCGAAGTTCAGACAGTGGCGCACATGCTCACGCACATCGCCATTACCCCGCGCATCTTTAAGGAGATCAATAGCACGCCGGGACTCACCAC
>DASSGJ010000506.1:0-2756 GCA_035693545.1 Candidatus Acidiferrum sp. | reverse complement strand
TCTCACCCGTCCCGGCACCGGGGGAATCTCAAACTATCTGGCCCTATCGGAAAAACTGCAGCAGATGCCTGGGGTCCGCTCGGTGACTCCCGCAATTTATGAAACCGTGCTGCTGTCCTTCAACGGGCAAGCCCGCGGCGTCGTGACCAAAGGGATTGATCTCGCCCTCGAGAAAAAAAGCGACCAGGCGCTCCAGAAGCTCACTTCCGGGCAATTGGACTTTTCAACCGATGCCGATGGGATTGATGGAATGATTGTCGGCAAACAGCTTTCGGATGAGTGGCAATTGCGCCCGGGAGACTACGTCACCCTGACCAGCCCTCAGGGACGGTTGACGCCCTTCGGCTTAATGCCGCGTACCAGGCGATTTCGCGTGGCTGGCGTATTTGAATCCGGCTTTTACGATTATGACGAAAACTGGTGCTTCGTATCTTTGCAGGCTGCGCAGTCTCTGGCCGGCGCGGGAGACATTGTAAACGTGCTGGAGTTCCGCCTGGTGAAGCCGGAAACGGCGCCTCAGATCGCCCCGCAAGTCGAGCACGCAGCCGGGCAGGGATATTCTGCCGCGACCTGGATGGAAGAGAACAAGGCCCTGTTCCGGGCACTGAAACTGGAAAAACTGGTTACTGCGATTTTCATTGGGCTGATCACATTTGTCGCCGGACTCAATATTCTCGTGGTCCTTTCGATGACCGTCACCGACAAAGCGCGCGACATCGCGGTCCTGCTTTCCATGGGAGCGCGTCGCGATCAGATTCGCAGGATTTTTTTGTTCCAGGGAATTGCGATTGGCGCGTCAGGCACCGTGCTCGGCCTGCTGGCCGGTTATCTCTTCGCCTGGATCGCCGGCACCTATCAGCTCATTCCCCTCGATCCGCAGGTCTATGCGGTTTCGTATGTGCCCTTTCACCCCAATTTCTTCGACGGGCTATGGATTGCCGTTGCAGCGATGAGCATTGCCATCGTGGCCACCTTGTTGCCTGCACGAGAGGCGTCTCGTTTGCTGCCGGTAGAGATCCTTCGCTTTGAATGAGATGGAGCAGGAATTCTGGGACCTGGGCTGGACACGCTATGGTGCTCGATTTGCTCCTACGAGAGGCAATACTTGGGAGGCTGTTCCAGCCGCGCCACCAGAGTTGTCTGCTGGCCGCAAAAGCCTGCCCTATAGTATTGAAACAAAGACAATTAGGAATGTTCCAATTTCGAACAGTTTCCCGGCCTACCGTCATCGGTAGCTTGGGGATGGAAATAGGAAAACTGTTGGGTAACCTGGTGCAAAGAAGTGACAATTCGCAGAAGTGTTCCCCGGCCATTTTTGCGCATCCTATCTATATGGACGAAGACCTGCCTTGTGACACAAAACCTTGCCGAATCCTCTGCACGGTCGGAGTATGCCTGTGATGACTTCGCAGGGTACCGCCGCGGAAGCTTCGCTGGACGATATCGTCCTCGAATCGCGTGGACTCCGCAAGAATTTCGGCTCCGGCGAAAAAAAACTTGAAGTTTTGACCGATGCCAACCTGAAATTGCGCGAAGGAGAGATGGTTGCCATCGTTGCTCCTTCCGGCGCGGGAAAAAGCACGTTGCTGCACTTGCTCGGTGCGCTAGACACTCCAACAAGCGGTACAGTATACTTTGCAAATAAAGCGATTGAAACGAATGAAGACGCGGCTCTCGCGGAGTTTCGCAATCGAGCCGTGGGGTTTCTCTGGCAAAGGCATCAACTGCTGCCGGATTTTACGGCCGCAGAGAACGTAGCGATGCCCTTGCTGGTGCGCGGAGAAGCACAGCCACATGCGCTTGCAACAGCGCGCAAATGGCTGGCGGAGGTTGGGCTGCAAGACCGGGCCGAACACCGTGCAGGAGAACTTTCGGGCGGGGAACAGCAGCGTGTTGCGATTGCCCGGGCGCTCGTCACAGGGCCGCGCGTGCTGCTGGCGGATGAACCGACCGGAGATCTGGACGAGCAGAATGCTTGGGCTGTGTTCGAGTTGCTGCAACGGTTGCACCGTACCCATCGCCTGACGTCGCTCATCGCGACGCACAATCTGGCGCTGGCGGCGAAATGCGACAGGGTGGTTGGACTGGAACATGGCGTTCTGCGGACTCGCTCGGTGAGAGCCGATGCGACGGAGACCCCAGGGGGAGAAGCGAGCTAACGTGTTCGAACGATATACTGAGAAAGCGCGCCGCGTCATCTTTTTTGCCCGCTACGAAGCCAGCCAGTACGGTAGCCCGTACATCGAGACCGAACATCTTTTGCTCGGCTTGATGCGCGAGGACAAGGCCCTGGCCAACCGGTTCCTGCGGCAGCAGGGCTCGATCGAATCCATCCGGAAAGAAATTGAAGCCCGTATCACCATCCGCGAGCGCATTTCCACTTCCGTAGAGGTGCCGCTAAGCGCGGAATGCAAGCGCATCCTCAACATGGCTGCGGAAGAAGCGGAGCGCCTCGGCCACAAGCACGTTGGCACCGAGCATCTGCTGCTGGGAATCCTGCGCGAAGAAAAGTGCTTTGGCGCGGAAATCCTGATGGAGCGCGGGTTGCGGCTCTCGGCCCTGCGCGAAGAGCTTTCGCGCACCACGGGTGAGAAGACCACCGCTTCGCGTCCAAAAGAGACTTCGCTGCTGGCGGAATTCAGCCGCGATTTGACCCAAGCCGCCACGGAAGGCTCCCTTGATCCCCTCGTGGGCCGCGAAGGCGAAGTCGAACGTGTCATTCAAATTTTGTGCCGCCGCACAAAAAACAATCCGGT
>DASSGJ010000505.1:0-2220 GCA_035693545.1 Candidatus Acidiferrum sp. | reverse complement strand
TTGGCGCTGCACCTGCGCTTGATTCTGCCGGTTTTTTCCATGCTGCTGTTTTCGACGATTGCGATGGGCCAGGGACTCGATTATCCGCAGACGCGGAAAGACAACCAGGTGGACGACTACCATGGCGTGAAGGTGGCCGATCCGTATCGCTGGCTGGAGGACGACAATTCGGCGGAGACCGCGAAGTGGGTGCAAGCCGAGAACAAAGTTACGTTCGGGTACCTGGAGAAGATTCCGTATCGCGCGCAGGTGAAGACGCGGCTGGAGCAGTTGTTTAACTTTCCCAAGTACACGCCGGCGTTCCGCAAAGGCGAATATCTTTTTTTCACGAAGAACGACGGGCTGCAAAACCAGAATGTGGTGTATGCACAGAAGGGGATGGAGGGCGCGCCGGAAGTGCTGCTCGACCCGAACAAGTTCTCGGGGGACGGGACGTCGAGGCTGGGCGCCTTTAACGTTTCCGCGGATGGCCGATATGCCGCATATGGAGTTTCCGTTGGCGGATCGGACTGGCAGGAAGGCCATGTGATCGAAGTTGCGACGCGGAAAGTCCTGTCCGACGATCTGAAGTGGATCAAGTTCGAAGCCTTTGGGTGGGCGGGGAATGGATTTTTCTACAGCCGGTTCGATGCGCCGGAGCCGGGGCATGAGCTTTCGTCGAAGAATGAGTTTCAGAAGGTGTATTACCACGTGCTGGGGACGGAGCAATCCGCGGACGAATTGATCTATGAGGACAAGCAGAACGCCCAGCGGTTTCACTTTGTGAATACGACGAACGACGAACGGTTTGCGATTCTTTCGGTATCCGACCGGGGCAAAGGGAGACGCGGCAACGCGCTGTATTTCAGGGATTTGACGAAGAAGGAGAAGGCTTTCACGCCCATCGTCACGGAAATTGGCGACGACAATTATGTGGTGGTCGACAATGTGGGCGACAAATTCCTGATTGCCACGGATCACGAAGCGCCGAAAGGGCGGCTGATGCTCTTCGACCCGGCGAATCCGGGTGCGCCGTGGAAAGTGGTTATTCCGGAGAAGGCGGATTCGCTGGACACCGTGGAGTCGTTGGGCGGGAAACTTTTTGCGACTTATCTGAAGGATGTGGCCAGCCACGTTTTTGTTTACAGTCTGGCGGGACAACTGGAGAACGAGATTGAACTTCCCGGGGCGGGGACGGCGACGGGATTCCGCGGCAACCGCGGGGATAAGGACGCGTTCTTTTTATATACGTCATTCAACTATCCGCCGAGCGTGTTCCGGTATGAGCTGGCCACCAGGAAAGCGAGTCCTTACCGGATGGCGGAGGTTCATGGCTTCCGGCCGGAGGACTACGAGACGAAGCAGGTGTTTTACAACAGCAAGGACGGCACGAGGGTTCCGATGTTTTTGGTCTATAAAAAGGGATTGAAGCTGGATGGTTCGAACCCGACTTTGCTGTATGGGTACGGCGGATTCAACATCACGCTGGCCCCGTCGTTTAATCCACTGCGGTTGGCGCTGCTGGAGCAGGGATTTGTTTACGCTTCGGCGAATCTGCGCGGCGGCGGGGAGTACGGCGAGGCGTGGCATGACGCCGGGACAAAGCTGAAGAAGCAGAACGTGTTTGACGATTTTATTGCCGCGGCGGAATGGTTGATCGCGAACAAATATACTTCGCCGGGGAAACTGGCGGTCAACGGCGGGTCGAACGGGGGGTTGCTGGTGGGCGCGGTGATGAATCAGCGGCCGGAGTTGTTTCACGTGGCGGTGCCGCAGGTCGGGGTGATGGACATGCTGCGGTTCCAGAAATTCACGATTGGGTGGAACTGGGCGGCGGATTATGGCTCGAGCGATGACCCGGAGCAGTTCAAGGCGATTTACAAGTATTCGCCGCTGCACAACATCAAGACGGGAGCGAAATACCCGGCAACGTTTATCACCACGGCGGATCATGATGACCGGGTGGTGCCGGCGCACTCGTTCAAGTATGCGGCGACGTTGCAGGCCGCGGCGAGTCCGGCGAATCCGGTGCTGATTCGGATTGAGACGAAATCTGGCCACAACGCCAGCAGCACTACTAAAAATATCGAGCTGGCGGCGGACGTGTACTCGTTCCTGTTTTACAATTTGGGCGTTACGCCGAAATACTGAGGCGCGGTGATGCAAATTGGGAAGCCTCATCCCTGAAGGGATGAGCTACAGGTTTTCTTTGCCCACTTGCGGTAGACTGCGGGACGCATG
>DASSGJ010000504.1:0-5540 GCA_035693545.1 Candidatus Acidiferrum sp. | reverse complement strand
AACCGGAATCGAAAAGCTCCAGATTCGAAAACGGCAGTCCGGAGTTGAGCAACGAAGCGTGGAAGTTCAGCGCCGCTTCGAGCGTTGGAAAGCCCGCAAGAAATGCGCCTTGTAATTCCGGAAGCGGAAAAGTACGAAAATTGAGCCGCGTGATGACTCCCAAAGTGCCGAGCGAACCGATCAGCAGCTTGTGCAGGTCATAGCCGGTGACATTCTTCACCACGCGGCCGCCGCTTTTGCACGGCTTGCCCGTGCCATCCACAAATTCCGCACCAATCAGAAAATCGCGTGCCGTGCCGTATTGCTGGCGGAGCGAGGAATCAATGCCCGAAGCGATTGCGCCGCCAACCGTGGATGCCTTGCGGCATGGTACGCCCAGGGGCAAGAACTGATTTTTCGCGGCTAGCACCTTCGCCAGTTCGTGGAGGGGCATTCCCGCGTCCGCGCTGACCGTCAGGTCGCCGGGATCGTAATGCGCAATCTGGCGGAGTCCGGTCATGTCCAGCGCGAGGTCATAGCGTTGTGGCGGCACTCCTATGTCCAATTTGCTGCGTGAACCACACGCAATCACAGCTAGCTTTTCGGCCGCCGCGAAGCTCACAATTTCTGCGATGTTCTCCGGGGAGCGTGGCCTCAACACCGCGCTTGGTACGCGCCCGCCAACGGAATACTCCCGGAGCACGGATTCGGAAAACTTCACCGCATCGGTTCCCGCTAGTCCCTCCAGGCGTGCGGAGAAGTCGGCGCGGCTCACGGCCGGGCTCCCGCAGCTCGCCGGGAGTTGCGCACACGAATCTCGCCGCAACCCTTGCTCAAAGGAAAAATCTTTCCGGGATTCAGCGAGGAATCGGGGTTGAATGCATCGTGAATCCGCCGCATCAGGTCGAAATCCGCGTCGCTGAAGAGCAGCGGCATCAATTCGTTCTTCTCCATCCCCACACCGTGTTCACCGGTCAGCGCGCCCCCCAGCGAAACACACATGCGGATAATTTCCTCGGCGGCGGCGATGGCGCGTTTGAATTGTTCCGCATCCCGGGGATCATAGAGAACGATGGGATGGAGGTTTCCATCACCAGCGTGAAAAATATTGCCGATCTGAAAGCCGTGCTTCTTTCCGATCGCGTGAATGTGCTCGAGCGCTTCCGGCAGCTTGGACCGTGGAATTACGCCATCAAGCACGTAATTCGAAGGCGCCAGGCGGCCGAGCGCGCCGAAGGCGTTCCGCCGGCCTTTCCACAAAAGGTCGCGTTCGCGGTCATCGCGCGCAGTGCGAACTTCACGGGCGCGGTTTGCCTTGCAGATACCCGCGATCTCGGCCGCTTGCGATTCCGCTGCTTCGCGCAAACCCTCCACTTCCATCAGCAAGACCGCCGCGCTATCGCGCGGAAACCCGGCGTGGATATAATCCTCGACCGCCCGCAAAGTCCAGCCGTCAAGCATTTCGCACGCCGCAGGCGTGATGCCCCCCGCGGTCAGTTCCACCACTGTTTGCGAGGCGTCGCCGACCGAGTCGAATATCGCCAGCAAAGTTTTCACGGCTTCGGTTTTGCGGGAAAGCTTTACGGTAATTTCCGTGACCAGCGCCAGCGTGCCTTCGCTGCCCACAAACAAGCCACAGAGGTCGTAGCCGGGCGCATCGCCATGCCGGCTGCCAACGCGAACGATTTCGCCGTCGGGCAAGACCAGTTCCAGCGCGGTGACGTGATTCGTCGTTAGTCCGTATGCCAAGGTATGCGGCCCGCCGGAATTCTCCGCAACATTTCCGCCGACGGTGCAGGACTTCTGGCTGGAGGGATCCGGCGCGAAATACAAACCGGCGTGTTCCACCGCGCGGGTAATGTCGAGATTCACCACCCCGGGCTGCACAACGGCGCGGCGGTTTTCCAGATCCACTTCGAGGATGCGATTCATCCGCGCAAAAACGATCATCACGCCGCCGCCGCGCGCCAAAGCTCCCCCGGAAAGTCCGGTACCCGCACCCCGGCCAACCACCGGCACCTGGAATTGCGCGGCCAGTTTCACGATTCTGGAAACGTCTTCGGTTGTGCGCGGAAAGACGACCACTTCGGGCCGCGCTTTTTCCACGGAGCCATCGAATTCATACAGCAGCAAATCTTCTTTCTGAGACAGGACATTCGCGGATCCAAGGAGAGACTTCAATTCACGATTGAGAGCGGCGTCCATGAGGTGCCGGCGACGATAAGTCGTGGCGTCCCCACTATAGTAATTCACGCAGCACGCTGGCAATGCCGCTGTTGAGCGGCTCATGCTGTGCTAGTGTAAGAGGACCAAAATTGTAAGAGGACGTGCATGGCCAGACCGAAAGTGTTTGCAACCCACCAGCTGTTTGACGAAGCCCGGCAAATCCTGGACGCCGCGTGTGACGTGGAATATTGGGCCAACGATGACCGGCCGCCGCGCGATGAGGTGCTGCGCCGCGTGAAGGATAAGGAAGGACTTGTCTGCCTGCTCACCGAAAAGGTGAACGACGACTTCCTGCGTCTCGCCCCCAAATTGCGGATTGCGGCGAACGTTGCGGTGGGCTACGACAATATGGACGTTGACGCGTGCACGAAACGAGGCGTGGTGGCCACGAACACGCCGGGTGTGCTGGACGAAACCACCGCCGATTTCGCCTGGACATTGCTGATGGCCGTTGCGCGGCGGCTCCCTGAAGGAGAACAACTCGCGCGCTCCGGCAACTGGAAGGGCTGGAACCTCGACCAGTTGTGCGGCGCCGACGTCTGGGGAAAGACGCTGGGGCTGGTGGGATTCGGCCGCATCGGCCGGGCCGTCGCACGCCGCGCTTTGGGATTCCAGATGAAGGTAATTTATGCGGATGCGGTGAGAGCGCAAGGAGACGTGGAAAAATCCCTCAATGCGGAGCGCCGCGAAATGAACGCGCTGCTGGCCGAGTCTGATTTCATCAGTTTGCACGTTCCGCTGATGGCGGAAACCCGCGGGCTGTTTGATGCGCCGAAGTTTTACCGGATGAAGCCGACCGCGTTTCTGATCAACACTTCGCGCGGCCCGGTGGTGGAAGAAGCGGCGTTGGTCGCGGCGCTGGAGGCCAGGAAAATCGCTGGTGCTGCGCTGGACGTTTTTGAGAACGAGCCGTTCATCCACCCGGGGTTGAAACGCGCCAACGTCGTGCTGGCGCCGCATCTTGCGTCGGCGTCGCTTGAAACGCGGACGAAAATGGCGGTGATGGCGGCGAACAACGTGGTGGCGCTGTTCACCGGCCAGATTCCGCCGAACATGCTGAATCCCGCGGTTCTCAAGAAACCCTGAGACTCTGAATGCTGCTGCAATGACGCACGGAAAGAAACTCGCGCGCGAGATTTTCGGCGATACGCTGGCCGCGCTGGATATTCCGCGCGTGATGGAGCTGAAGCTGGCACTTGCGGGCTCCATCCTGACTCTCGATGACGCGGCGATTGATCTTTCTGCATTTTCATCGGTGTATGTCGTGGCGATTGGAAAAGCGGCGCATGCCATGGCCGGCGGCTTGCGTGCACTCCTGCCAGACTCGCTTTTGTTCAAGGGAGTCGTAGCGGCTCCGACGAATCCCGCTGCGCCCATTCCCGGCCTCGAATATTTCGTGGCCGGCCACCCCAACCCCAACGCAGACAGTTGGCGGGCGGCGGAAGCGATTCTCTCTTTGCTGCGTAACGCCGGCGAGCGCAGCCTGGTTCTGTTTCTTCTGTCGGGGGGTGGCTCCGCTCTCACCGAATTGCCAATCGTTCCGGGAATGCGGCTCCAAGATCTACAAGCCACGAATCATGCGCTGGTCACCTGTGGCGCGCCGATCGAAGCGATGAACACCGTGCGGCGCCATCTTTCCGCCGTGAAAGGCGGACGCCTTGCGCTGGCTGCCGGGCGCGCAACCAAGGTGACGCTGGCGGTCACCGATGTGCCTGCCGGCAAGGAACATGCCCTGGCTTCCGGACCCACGGTCCCCGATCCATCTTCCATTGCGGACACCATCCGCATCTTTGATCAATACGGATTGCGCCGGAAATTTCCGGATGTGGTGGTTCGCTGGTTGGACGCGGGAGAAATGCCGGAAACGCCAAAGCCCGGCGATCCCGCTTTTCGAAACGCCCATTTTCAGCTTCTGCTCGGAATGCATGATCTCTTCCACTGCGCTCACCATGCTTCCGAAGCCAGGGGCTACGCAACGTGTTGCGATAATTCCACTGACGATTGGCCTGTCGAAAAGGCGGCCGACGCTCTGCTGAAGAAATTGGAAGAGTGGAAGGCGGAAAATCCCGGGGAGCGCGTGGCGCTGATTGCCGATGGAGAATTGAGTTCGCCCGTGACCGGGAACGGCGTTGGCGGAAGGAATTCCGCGTTCGTGCTTTCGTGTGTCGAGAAGATTGCCGGCCGCAAAATCACGGTGCTCAGCGCAGGCACGGATGGAATGGACGGCAACAGTCCTGCCGCTGGAGCCGTGGCCGATGGAGAGACGTTAGCCCGCGCAAAAGCGCTCGGCCTTAATCCAGCCGCGGCCTTTCAGCAAAGCGACGCCTTCAGGTTTTTCGAAAAACTTGGCGACGCGGTCGTCACCGGTCCCACGGGAAACAACCTGCGCGACCTGCGCATTCTCCTCGCCGAACCGTAACCGGTTATTGCTTGGGCGCAGGCGGCAGCCGCTTTTCGATTTCCTTCAAGCGGTCGTTCATCTCCTGAACGAGTTGCTCGAGGTGAATCAGCCGTTCATCGTCGCCCGCTTTTTCGCCGGCTTTCGAATCTTCCTTCATCGTGCCGTGCGCGCCGCCCTTCGCGAGAGGATTCTTCAGCCGCTCGATCTGTTCCTTAATCGCCGGCTCCATCCCGATGCTCAGGCTCTTGCTTTGCAGCACGGCCTCGAGCGAAGGAATTGCGGAGGCGTCGCCCCGGCCGCCGAGCGCGTAGATCGCGGTGCGGCGAATCGGAAAATGTGAATCTTGCAAGTAGCCTGCAATCGCCTGGGTGACTTCTTTGTTGTCCTTCTGCAATCGCGCGAGGCTGCCGATTGCGGCTTGACGAGAATCCATTTCCTTGCCGGGCGCCGCCCATTCCTTCAGAAGCGGCACGGCTTTCTCGTCGCCGAGCGTACCAAGCCCGCTCAAAGCGGCATTGCGCAGGAATCCGTCCGGCGAGTCGGCATTCACTGCCGCGGAAAGCACTTCGTACGCACCCGCGCTCTTGATGCGGCCAATGGCCCGCAACGCCGCGCCTCGGGCGCGATACGAAGCGTCCTCGCGCGCCACGGTTTGCAAACGCGCAACTACGCTCGCGTCGTCCTTGAAATTCTCGAGAGCCACCACGATATTGCCGCGCACCCATGGCTCCTTCACGGAGTCGAGCGATTCAAGGAGTTGTTTGGAAGCGACCGCACCGGCAAGCTCTCCCAGCGAACTCGCCGCCGTCCGGCGCACGCCGCTGCTCTTGTCGTTGCGCAACGCCATCCCCAATGCAGCGGCTGCGTCGTCGTCGCCTTTGAGTTTCCCGAGAGCCTCGGCTGCATCTGCGCGATCCGCCGCTTCGCCCGCGTT
>DASSGJ010000503.1:0-2125 GCA_035693545.1 Candidatus Acidiferrum sp. | reverse complement strand
GCGGACCGGTATTTCGCGGGATCCCAGAACAATGGTCCGTGCGTCGAGGGATCATCCGAGTAGGGCTCGAGGAAAGAAGCGGTGTGGGATTCGACGACGCCATCCACCATGAACTTCACGACGCCCGCATCAATCCAATCGTCGTGATATCTCTTTCGCGCTGCCTCCATGGCTTCGATGTCCTGCTGGCGGAGTTCCGGCGGGTCCTGGAAATAAGCGACATAGAAACGGACGGAGAGTTGTTTTTCCTGGCGCAGTTCGTCGAGCAGGTCGAGCTCCGGAAATTCGCCTCCCGCACTGTGCACCCGCGTCAGGCCGTTCTGGTTGGTCCATTTCATGCCGTCTCGCAGCGCTTGTAACTTGGCGGCACGGTCGGGTTCGGGGGCCACTTTTGCCACTAGCCTCGCAGCGCTTTCTTTAAGCGCTCCCGTGGCTTCGCCGGTTTGAGGATCGCGCACGATCACGCCGTTCAGCGGGTTGAGCGTGTCTTTGCTGATACCCGCCAGAGACAGCGCCTTCGAGTTCGCCCAATACGTGTGGCCGTCATAACCCTTGAGGAAGACCGGCCGGTCGGGAAAGAGGTCGTCGAGATATTTTTTATCGGGAAGGGTGGCGGAGCCAAACATGGAGTAGTCCCACCCGCGGCCCTGGATCCAGTCGGTGCCCGGGTGTTTGGCGGCGTATTCGCGCAGGCGCTTCTGCAACTCGGCGACATCCTTCGAGCCTTCCAGATGGACACGGCTGAGGCCGAGGGAGCCGCTGAGAAAATGGACGTGGCAATCCACGAAGCCGGGCAGCACCAGCTTTCCGCCGGCATCGATGCGTTTGGTGTCGCTGCCACTGTACTTTTCGATCTCCTCGTCGCGGCCGACGGCCAGGATTTTTCCGTCGCGGATGGCGACGGCCTGCGCCCAGGGCTTCTGCGGGTCCAGTGTGTAAACCTTGGCGTGAACGATCAGGATTTCCGCTGGCGCGACACGGGCGGACTGCTGGGCAAACACCGGGCGGGTGACCCCGGGCACTGCGGCAAACAAGAGAATAGAGGTAAGCAGGTAGCGTAGTCTCACAGCGATCCTCGATTGGCAGCGCGGAACACCCAGGCGGCTGCAGGCTGGATTGTAAATCTAAAACGTGGGCGGTGTGTTGACCCACAAAATCCATGCTTCGGCGCGGCCGGGATTTTTCCAGCGATGCGGCGTGGAGCTCTCGAAATACAGGCTGTCGCCCGCTTTCAGGTGATAGTGGCCTTCGTTGTGCAGCCAGAGTTCGAACTCGCCGCGCAGCACGTGCAGGAATTCCTCGCCTTCGTGCGAATAGGATTCGCCGCTGCCGCCGCCGGGTTTCACGCGAAAAAGATGCGGCTCCATCGCGGTGTTGCCCCAGGCGAGAAGCTCCATGCGGACGTTGGGGCTGGTTTCGAGGATTTTGCGTTGTGAAGGACGCACCAGGTGTTGCGCTTCGCCGTTGGTTTCGAAGAGCGAGATGATGTTGGTTTTGTAGAAGCGGGCGATTCGTCGAAGCGTGGCGACGGAACAGCGCATCTGGCCGCGTTCGAGGGCGCTGAGAAAGCCGACAGAAACTTTGGTGGCGCGGGCGACCTGGGCAAGGGAAAGCTGGCGGCGCATGCGCAGGCGGCGGAATCGCTGGCCGGGAAGTTGCGGCGCATCGGCGGGGGCGGAAACGACGCCTTGTTTCTTGAGGACGTGCACGATGGCGGCGGGATTCAGGCCGCGCGCGCGGCGCAGGAAAATGGCGCGCTGCAGCAGGCGGACGTCGGCTTCGGTGTACATGCGGTAACGGCTTTCCGTGCGCTGTGGCGAGACCAGGCCGAGGGCTTCCCAGGCTCTGAGAGCGGATGAAGAAATCGCGAGCCTGCGGGCCACTTCGGAGATGCGCAGAAGCGGCTGGCGGCCCGGAGATTTCGCTGTG
This sequence comes from Candidatus Acidiferrum sp., assembly GCA_035693545.1. GTDB lineage: Bacteria > Acidobacteriota > Terriglobia > Acidiferrales > UBA7541 > Acidiferrum. The sequence continues at coordinate 196 of DASSGJ010000503.1, read as the reverse complement.
GGCGAGAAATTCTTTCTGCTTGACACGGGTCCCGGCTTTCTCTAAGTTTACTGGATTATAGTAAGGTTTAGCGGGAAGTAGCAACCACGAAGAATCCTGTGCCGGGGCAGGAGATCTTCGATGAAACAGGGGTGAGTCCAAAATGAAAGACGCAAAGCGGCTTCAGCAGCTTCAGTCTGTCTGTTGCAAGAGCATT
>DASSGJ010000502.1:0-4400 GCA_035693545.1 Candidatus Acidiferrum sp. | reverse complement strand
TGTTTTGGGTGCCATGGCGTGCAAGATTACAAGCACGGATTCGGACAGCCAAGACGGGGAACCAAAGGCGCAGGCGAGGTGGTGACGAACGAAGAGTATGACGGCGTGCCATCCCCGAATGGTTTGGTTCATCCAAACATTACGCCGGACAAGAAGACGGGTGCCGGATCCTGGACAGACGCGCAGTTCGAACAAGCGATTCGCCACGGGATAGGCCACGACGGGAGGGAACTCCTCGATTTCATGCCTTACGCCTTTTTCCGGAGCATGACGGACGAGGATGTTGCGTCGGTGATTGTTTATATCCGTTCACTGCCGGCCGTGCGGAATTCACTTCCCAAGACGAATCTACCGTTTCCCGTGAAAGTGAACCTGCACCCAGAGATGGAGCCGCCGTTGCCGCCGGATGCGAGCGAGCAGGTGAAACACGGCTGGTACCTGGTGCGGATCGCGCAGTGCAACGATTGTCATACGCCAAATGACGAGCAAGGGAAACCCCGAACCGACATGATGTTCGGCGGGGGAGCTCGAATGAAAGGTCCGTGGGGCGACGTGGTGACGCCGAATATCACGCCCGATCCTTCGGGAATCAGCCACTACGACGAAGCGATGTTCATCAAGACGATTCGAACGGGCCGGGCATCGGGAGGGGTGCGGCAACTGAATCCGCTGATGCCCTACAGTTATTTCAAGAACATGACCGACGATGATCTGAAGGCCATATTCGCGTATTTGCGGACGGTGAAACCAGTAAGACACCACGTGGATAATTCGGAGCCGCCGGTTTACTGCAAGGTTTGCCGGCAGAAGCACGGATTTGGCGACAAGGATTAGCGGAACGAGATGAGATCGAAGTCCACGGCGACCGGTTCGCCCTCGGGCGGGTCGACCTGTATGGTGGCAGTATTTTCTGTAAAGGCGTCCGCAGGGTATTCGAAAGTAAGCGTAGCGCCAGTCACATCGCAGCCATCCTCGCCACACTTAAGGCTTGGCTCTCCGTGGGCTTTCAATGGAACCATGAACCGATCGTTCTGAAATACGCGTACCCGAAATTGCCGCCAAAAATCATACGGACGAACCTCGACGCCTTTGGGGGAATTGGACCGGGAATCCACCGGGCGAACGATGTATTGGCCATAGGAAGAGGTAAACCAGATCTCGACGACAACGCGGACAAACTCCGGCTGTTTGAGGTGATCGAGTCGCGCCTGCTGGGCGCTGTAAGAGAGTGGATGCTGGTTGGAGTTCAAAGCGGTGAGGGCGTAGGGGGTGAAAAAGGAAACGGATGCGATGTGCGGACCGGTCTTGGGCTCCGGAATCGCGATGGAATATTTTCTGATGAAATCGCCGAATATTTCGTCGTGGTGCTGGCCGAGAAAATAGGCTTCGCGGATAGCGGTGTCGGAAAGCGGGCTTTGGAAGGCAAAGGTTGTTGAAGCGAAAAGCAGAAACGTGGTAAGGAGCGCTAAAGATGGGCGAAAAGCAGAGGGCATGGGGGAAACTCCTTACAGATTAGATGCGCGAAAATGGTAACGCGGTTTCGGGGATTTGCACTGGCAAAGAGGGAGAACGACAGATACCCGCTCTCCCAGGATAAAGATTTGGTCAGCTATTGCTGCACGAGAATAGAGACTGTGAAGTCTCCCGCGTTCGACACGGCAAGGCCGAGGCGTCCGCTGCCGTTGAAATCACCAACGGCAAGTGCGACAGGGTTTTTCCCGACAGGAATCGGCGAACCGGACGCCTGAGTAAACGTGCCGTCACCGTTCCCCAGCAAGAGCGACAGGGTATTATCGCCATAGTTCGCAACTGCGAGACTCAGCTTCCCGCTCCCCGTGAAATCGCCCAAGGCAATCGCAATTGGCGAGGTCCCAACCGGAATCGGAGAACCAGCGGCCTGCGTAAAGGTGCCGTCGCCATTTCCCAAAAGGACGCTCACACTGTTGCTCTCGTAATTCGTTACAGCAACGTCGAGTTTGCCGTCGCTATTGAAATCGCCGACGACCAATGCATTCTGACCGCTGCCGATCGGCGATGGTGAGCCGGGAGCTTGTGTGAAGGTTCCATCGCCATTCCCCAGCAAGATCGTCACAACTCCCGAGCCGCCAGGGACGCTAGCAGTGGCGAGTGCCAAATCGAGTTTGCCGTCGCCGTTGAAATCACCCGCAAGTATCGAAGTGACGGAGCTGGAAATTCCGAAAGGGGAACTGGGCACTGGAGTGAATGCACCGTCTCCGTACCCCAGGAGAACGACGACAGGCAAACCGCTCAGTTGACCGGAAGCGGCAAGGTCCATGTTTCCGTCTCCGTTGAAGTCCGCCGAGGTCAGCCCTGACGTGGGCATATTCTGAATATAAGTAGATGTTGCAGGGGGCGTAAACGCGCCGGTCCCTCTTCCGAGCAGGACGGTTGCATCGGAACTTTGAAAGCCTGCCACGGCCAAGCCGAGGTTTCCGCTGTTGTCGAAATCTCCCAGCGTGACGGCACCAGCATATGGGGTTCCCAACGTGTCCCATGGAGGGTATTGCAGCAGGATTGGCGAGCCGGGGGCCGGACTAAACGTTCCATCTCCATTACCCAGCAGAGTGACCACGCGAACGGTGTAGGCGACGGAGAGGTCGGATTTGCCGTCAGCGTTGAAATCACCAACGACCAATGACCCCGGCGTATCCGCATGAACCGACGGGGGAATCGGCGAGCCCGGAGCGTTCGAGAAGGTGACAGTTGCTTCGGGCGTGGCGACCGGGAAGAAAACCGCATTCGACTGGCCGCCTCCCGGCGTGGGATTTGAAACGGAGATCGAAGCGGTGCCGGCTGAGGTGATGTTTGAGGACGGAACCACCGCCGTTAGCTGACGGCTGCTCACATAAGTGGTCGGGAGCGATGTGTTGTTGAACTTGATCGTTGCCCCGGAAACGAAACCGTTTCCGTTGACAGTAAGCGTGAAGCTCGAGCCTCCAGGCGCGACCGCATCGGGGACCAAGGGTTGGGAAACGAATGGCACCGGGTTTCCCGGCGGCAGGTTGGAGTTAATTTCGAGACTCATAAAGGGATCGATGGCCGTAGCACCGACAGCATCGGTTGCCTGGACCCAGAAATACCATGTGCCTCCGCCTGTGGGCGTGCCGCTGATTATTCCTGTGCTTTGATTGAGGTTTAGCCCGCTGGGGACAGCACCAGACTGCAGGGACCATGTGAAAGGCGGCGTGCCTCCGGTTATCGAGATGGCCTGATTGTAGGCGGTGTTCGTGAGGCCATTCGAGAGTGTCTGGAGCCAGGAAATCTGGGGCAGGGGATTTACCGTGATTTGCGTGGAAGCGGTCGTGGACGGGGCGGCAGTTGAGGTGGCCGTGATCGTTACTATCTGCTGACTTTGGACATTTGAAGAAGCAATGTAGTTAACAGAGGCGGCTCCTTGCGCCGAAAGAGAACCGGGACCGCTGAGGCTCCATGTGACTCCTTTGTTTGAGGAATCATTAGCGAGTGTCGCCGTGATTCCGACGGTTTGCCCCTGGTCGGCCTGTGCCGAGGACGAAGAGAGTTTGATGGTGATAGGGGGAGCCGAATTTGAACAGCCGGCAGCAAAATAGAGTCCTGACAATAAGAGAGAGACGAGGACAAACGAGTACGCTGAGGTTGTCCGATTGGAATGCTCCGAAACTCCTGCATTCAGAGTATTCCTGACTGAGCAGAGGCGAACTTGAACGCACGAAAACATTCTGGACATACAACCCCCTGGGGACGAATGGCCGATGCTATCGTTGACCCTATCGTAGTATAAGACGAGTTAAGTAGACAGATGGTTTCAGATAAGACGGGGGGTGTTGGGGAAGTCGAGCCAGACTTTTACGCCGCAGAAGTGGGAGCCTTCGGTGCAGATGGGGGTGGTGATCCCGGCGCGGAGATGGCAGGGTGGGCCGATGTAACGGGAGAGCTGCGGGTGGACTTCGCGGAGTTGGGCGATCTCGTCCATGGAGGCGGCGTAGATTTCTTCCTGGGCGTTGAAGCAGGTGCGCATGGTCCATTTGTGAAGGAGGTGGAGCAGCGAGCCGGTCTCCACGAGCCGAATTGATTTGGAGTTGGGGAGAAGGTAGAGAGCGATTTCAGGAGGGACGCCGCGATCGAGTAGTTGGTTTTTTGCGGACCAGGCTTCGTGCATGGCGCGTTCGTAGAGTTCCCTGGCGCGCGGATTATCGTGAAGGAGTTTTGGAGTGATGTAATCGGGTTCGCGGGTGTCGGCGAGCGTGAGTAATGGGCGCGAGCCAGGCACCATGCGGTGGCGCTGATCCTGGCTGTCGGCAGTGTGGCTGATTTTTTTGGCGAAGGTGTAGTTGGCGTGCTGCAGGGCGCGCATCATGGGCGCGTGGACGCCAATGTTCAGGGTTTCGAGGCGGTAGAGA
>DASSGJ010000501.1:0-9159 GCA_035693545.1 Candidatus Acidiferrum sp. | reverse complement strand
CCAACGGCGCGGTTCGTCGTACAAGGGAAAATTCTGGCGGAAGACATAGGTGTGCGGCGAATAGCCGTAGGCGATGGGATGATCGGGGCGATCGAAAGTTACGCGGAGATGGGAGCCGGGTGTGCGCGTAGCGGCTCGCTGTGCGGCGGCCGCGGAATCGCTTCCGCCGCCTTGCGTACTGCGGGGAACACCGCCGGAATTGCGGCGGACGCCGCGAACCAGGCCGGCTTCGAGCGGAAGCATGGAGCCGCTGCCGAGAGTGATCAAGAGGCCGCCGCGTTCCACGAAATCCTGAATCCGCGCGAGGCCCTCGTAGCCGATGCCGCCGGTGATGTCGTCGGACTCCGCGGGGAAGCCAAAATTGGGAGTTTCAGGCGATTTTTTAAAGGGCATCGGACTCCAGCGCTTGGGGAGACCCTCAATTTGTTCGGCAAGTTCGAGATCAACGTGGCCGTAGAGGAGGACATCGATTTTGTCGTTGAGTTTTCCATCGCGGATGTCTTCGTCACGGAGATAGGTGTAAGGAATTTTGCGCTGGTCGAGGGAGTAGCGGACCCAGCCGATTGAATCGGTATCAGCCCAGGGAACCCAAAGGCCCAAGCGGGGAGTTTTAGCCGCATGGTGGGCGACGTCGGGAGCGGAAGACGCGGTGGTGAAGTCGAGGCCGAATTGATCCGCAATCTGGCGGAGAGCTTCGGCGAGGCCGGACTGCGACGGAAGAATCCAGGAACCGGCGGGATATTCCACGCTGTTTGCGCTGAACCGGCGCTCCGCGATTTCGATATTGAAATTGGCGAGGCGATAACGGGCGGCGAGCAGGCTTTCCTGGCCGGAATCTTTGAGGAGAAAGACGGGCCCGGCGCCGGAAACTTTGCCGTGGGGCTGGGGAGCTTCGGCGAGTTGCGTGAGTGCGGCGGAACGGATGGAAGCGTCGTCGGTGGGCAGGGCTTGGAGATGATAGTGAGCGGGGAGTTCCCAGCTAACGTCGTCATAGGGTTCGAAGGCGTCTTTGGGGTAGTTCTGAGGCGCAAGGAGATCGACGGCGTAATTGCGATAGGGCTGATCGAGGCGGACGACGTAGGTGCCGGCGGGATAGGAGCCGTCTTTCAGACGGAGAGGATCTTTGGCGCGGCTGACTTCGATGTGCTGGCTCATCAGGCGAGCAACGAGTTGAGCGACACGAGCGGGATCGCCCTGGTCCTCGGGAATGAGGAAGGCGGCGGGAGATTCCTCGAGGCCTTTACGGTAAGAGTGGAGATTTTTTTCGTAGAAGTTGTGCAGGAAGGTGCGGGAATTGGCGGCGGTGTAATCGAGAGCGGCGAGGGCGGCGGTTTCGTTGTAGTTGAGATTGTCGCGGGCGGACCAGGTAACTTTTCCAGCGGTGGGTGGAAGCGGGCGGTACCATTCGCGGGAAGTCTCTTCGCCGGAGAGAAGCCACGTGAGCGTTTCGGCGGTGCCGTTGCCAAAGGTTTCGTAGCCGCGGCCGATAGAGTTGTGGTTCATGGCGACGGAATCGAGGAATAGCTCGGCGAAACCTTCGCCGAAATTCCAGGTGGAGACGCCGGGCATGCCCTGGCCAGTGAGGGTTTGGACTTCGTGGAAGCTGAGCGCGAGAAATTCGGTGAAAGTGATGGGATCGACGTTTGGATTGTAGGGGCCGGTGCCGTTCCAGGACATGAGAAATGGTTCGCCTTCGTGAAGATCGTGGATGACGGTGGGGTGCCAGTCGAAGAACATGCGGGCAACGGCTTTGGTGGTTTCCTGGGTGAGTTGGTGGGCGTCGCGATTGAGGTCCACGAAAACGTACTTGCCCCAGTACGGAGGAGCCTGGCGCGGGAGAGAGGCGCGATCGGTTTTGCCCTTGAGGTAGCGATAGAACCATTGGACCTGATTGTCGCGGCCATCGGGACTGGAGACGGGGTTGATGAGGACAACAAGATTTTCACGGATGCGGCGGATCATGGGTTGATCGGAAACGGCGAGGCGGTAGGCGAGTTCGAGGACGGATTCGGTGGAGCCGGTTTCGTCGGAGTGGAGAGCGGCGTTGAAGTAGTAGATGGGGCGGGAAGTGGCGATCAGTTTTTCGGCGGTGGCGGCGTCGGTTTTGCGTGGATCGGCGAGGGCGGCGGTTGCGGATTTGAGCTGGTCGAGAGAGGCAATTCCCTTTTCGTCGGCGATGGCGACAAGCAGAATGTCGCGGCCTTCTTCGGATTTGCCGATAGTAAAGACGCGGACGCGGGGAGATGCGGCGGCGAGAGCTCGGCAATAGGCGTAGGCTTTTGCGGAGTCGACGAGTTCGCCGGGGGCGCCCATGATGCGGCCGAAGAAAGCGCGCGGGGATGGGACCTTAGAAGACGCCGGAAGATACGAGACCCAAGGGGAGAGGAAGCGTGGCTCGGTGGTGGCTCTGGAGATTTCGTCGGTGGAGTTGGGTTCGGGAGTGTCGGGAGAGACCGAAACCTGTGCCTGAGTACCGAACACGAATAAGGACAAAGCGAGGAACAGAAATGACAATCGGACCAAGATGATCCTCCATGTTCGTGCGGAACAATGAATAAAACAGAAGCGAGGGGAGTGTACTACAAGAAGAAATAAGGGACGATAGAGTCAGCGAGTCAACGACGACCTTCGTCGATCAGTTCCCGGATGGTTATTCCGTCAAGCTTCATTCCCTTACGCATTTTCTTGATGTCTTCCACGGCCTGGCGAGCGGCTTCCCGGTCGAAGGTCTTCTGAATAGGGCTCAGACGGGCGACCTGTTTGCCATGTCGGGTGATGATGATCTCCTCCCCGGTCTCAACGAGATCGAGGAGTTCGGCGAGTTTGTTTTCGGCTTCGAAGGCGTCTATTTGCTTCATAAAACGGCTCCCCAATATAGCTGGGATTCAGCCAGCTGTATCAGCATAGCAGCTTTATGGCGACGGCCATTGGGGAAGAGAAAGAACCGGGTGGTTTGCCGGCCTAGAAGTCGGCGCTACCCCTAACTGGCTAATCCAACGCGTTGACGGCGGTGCGCTCGGCGCGGCGGCGGTGGAGGTAGTGCATGGCGATGTTGATGTAGATTTCGCCGCAAGGGGTTTCGATGCAGAGGACCATGGCTTCGGTGTCGGTGCTGCCGCCGAGGCCTTCCTCGCTCATGTGAATTTCGGGCGGGAAAACTTTGAAGCGGAAGCCCTGGTCATTGAGCAGAGTGACGCTGTTGCCGATGACCATGTTGGCGAGTTCGCAGACAGTTTCTTTGATGACCTGCTCGCTTTCGGGCAGGGCGGCGCCGGCGAGCTGGCTGGCGACGCGCATGGCGACGTCGGGAGCAAGGTCAAGGATGACGCGGCCTTCGATGTCGCCCTTAATGGCGATGAGGGCGGCGACGCCTTTGCGGCGATAGGTGTCCTCGTCCATCGAAAGGTCGGCGATTTTCGTGGGAGCCTGCAAGGCTTCGGCGAAAACGGCGTCCGCGGCATTAATAAAAGGCTGGATGAGTTCCATTCTCATATCTGATGCTCCCCCGCGAGAGCAACGGGCGCGCCCGCGGCATTTGGATCGTCACCGAGAACGTAGCGAAGAATTTCATAGAGGACTTCGGGCTTCACGGGCTTCTGGACAAAATGCTTGGCGCCCCTTTGCAGCGCGGCGAGAATGTTTTCCTGGTAGCCGACGGAAGAAACCATGATGATGCGGGCATCAGGATGCTGCCGCACGATGCGCTCGACGGCTTCGATACCTTCCATCTGGGGCATGGTGATGTCCATCAGAACGATGTCGGGCTTGATGCGGTTGAATTCAGCGATGGCGGTGAGGCCGTCACCGGCTTCGCCGGCAACTTCGCCGCCGAAAAGCTCGATCATCTTCATGATGTTCTTGCGGGCGAAGACGGAATCGTCCACCACAAGATAACGGACCGGTTGGTGGTCCTTGCGAAGTAGAGGCGCGAACTGTGGCATAAACATCTCCTTTTGCTCCGGGACCCCGTCAGGTCCGCGGAGTTGAAACTGGAACTTTTTCACCCTTATCGGATTTTTCCGGAATCTCGTGCTTGTCCTGATTGCTGCGATCGGAGCCGTACTGGCCGATCAGGTACGCGCCCAGAGTATCGAGGGGCAGAACTTTTTGAACGAAGCCCTTCATCATCGCCGCGCGCGGCATTCCGCTAACGACACAAGTTTCTTCGCTCTGGGCGATAGTCATTCCGCCAGCGGCTTTGATCGCACCGATGCCTTCGGCTCCGTCTTCGCCCATTCCTGTCATGATGATGCCGACGGAAGTGAGGCCGAATTCCTGTGCGACGGAATGAAAGAGCACGTCCGCGGACGGGCGATGGCCGTTGATGGGAGGCGTATCCGAGAGGACCACCATTTCGCCGCGGGGCATGCGGCGAACCATCATGTGGCGATTGCCGGGACAGATGAGGACTCGGCCAGCGACGAGCAGGTCGCCGGATTTGGCTTCGTGCACATCGAGGGCGCAGCACTCGTCGAGCCGGCGGGCGAACATGTCCGTGAACCCTTCCGGCATGTGCTGGACGACGACAAAGGTCGCGGGAAAATCCGGGGGAAATTGTGTCAGCAGATATTGCAGCGCGTTGGGGCCGCCGGTGGATATACCGATGGCGATGATGCGGTTCGGCGGAAGGGCCGGACGCGAGCGCTTCGTTGTGGACGGAGGGATCTCGACGAGCGGCTTGGGAATGGTTTTTCGCCCGCCGGCGCGTTTGGCAACCTTGATTTTTTCGGCGAGTTGAAGAGCGACCGGCTCAAGGTTACCCGCGGCGGCATTTCTGGGCTTGGCGACGAAATCGATAGCACCGAGAGCGAGCGCCTTGAAAGTGGAATAGGCGCCTTCCTTGGAATGGGTGCTGAATACGATGACGGGAAGAGGGGCGCCACGCATGATCATACGCAACGTTTCGAGGCCGTCCATGCGGGGCATTTCGAGATCGAGGGTGACGATGTCCGGCTGGAGTTCGGCGATTTTGCGCAGGGCGAAGGCGCCGTCCATGGCGGTTCCGACGACCTCGATGTCGGGATCGCGCTCAAGGATCATGGGAATCAGCTTCCGCATGAGAGCGGAATCATCCACGACCAGGACTCGGACGCGTTCTTTCATGCGATGGCTCCGAGAGGCAGAGATCGCGACAGCCGGGAAAGAATTGCCGGAACATTGAGAATCAGGACGACCGTGCCGTCGCCAAGAATCGAAGCGCCGCTGACGAGATCGCTGGAAACGATATCGCCAGGGAGCGCTTTGATGACGAGCTCTTCTTCGCCCACCAGGCTGTCCACTACCAGGCCAAAACGCTTTTCCGCTATGCCGATGACCACAACGAAATTCTTTGTTTTCTTGGAGCCGGGCGCCTCGACCGGGTGAATGCGGTTGAGCTGGCTGAGCCGGACGAGCGTCAAAATCTGATCGCGGAGGCGCAGGACTTCGCGCTGGTCGATTTTGTGGATTTCCTGATCCTGAATCCGGGTGATTTCGACGACGGCGGAAAGCGGAACAGCGAACAGGCGGCCGCCTACACGGAAAAGCAGGGTCTGAATGCTGGCCAGGGTGAGAGGAACGCGAAGCTGAATGGTGGTGCCCTTGTTTTTGCCGGAGGTGACGTGGACCGTGCCCTTCAGCCGATCGAGAACGGTGCGAACGACATCCATGCCAACTCCGCGGCCGGAAACCTCGGTGACTTCACTGGCGGTGCTGAAACCCGGCTCGAAGATCAGATTCATGACGTCCTGATCGGAGAGGCGGCCGGCGTCATCCAGCTTGATTAAACCGTTGCGAACGGCGTGTTCGCGAATGTTGTTGAGGTCAATGCCCCGGCCGTCATCGCGGATTTCGATGATGACTTGCGTGCCCTGGTGATAGGCGTTGAGAGAAATCGTACCGCGAGCGGGTTTGCCGGCGCTGAGGCGTTCGCCGGCCGGTTCAATACCGTGGTCAACCGCGTTGCGCACGAGATGGGTGAGCGGCTCGGAGAGGGCGTCGAGGATTCCTTTGTCGAGGTCGGTGTGTTCGCCGGAGACTTCGAGCGCGACGTCTTTGCCGCAGAGTTTGGCGATATCGCGAACAACGCGCGGGAAGCGGCGGAAGAGCTGTTCGACGGGCACCATGCGGATTTTGAGGACGCACTTGTGCAGTTCGTCGAGGACACGGGACTGGAAGGCGAGCGCTTCGGCAAGCTTCGCGCGAACGGGATCGCGGGCATGGCGGACATCAAATTCCGTGAGTGTGCGGTGCAGCATGGACTTGCCGATGATGAGCTCACCGACAAGATTCATGACCGCGTCAATACGCGCCGCGTCTACGCGAAGAGAGCTTTCGGAAACGGTGGCGACGGCGGAAGAGCCTTTGCCCTGGCTGGCCGGAGCCTGGCCGGCGGTTTCCGCAGCCCGAGAAGAAATCTGAGCGGCTTGCGCTTCGAGAAGATCGCCGAGAAGCTGGTGTTCGGCAGATTCGGCATGCTCGGCCGCTTCGATGCGGACTTCGGAGACCACCGCGGGAATCTTGCAACGATGAGCAATGTGGTCGATGGGATGTTTGCTCGAAATGGCAGCTTCGACGATTTCCACGGAAGCGGCAGCGAGATTGTCTTCCGGGCGAAGGGCGATGACGGTGCCACAAGTGTGCAGAGTGTTGCGGATCAGCTGAAAAGCGGCCGCGCGCATTGCGCTGTTGGAATCGATGCGCAATGCGACATTGAAGACGCTGTCGCCGCGGAGAAGAGCTTCTGAGATCATCAAACGCTCGTACTCGCTCCAATCGAAACGCGCGGGTACGGATCCTGCGGCAGACCTGGCTGTGGATTGACCGCCCTCTGAGGACCGCAGGAGTTCCTGTATCAACGTGCGCAACGGTGCGGGAGTTGGGGGCTCAGCATCTTTTTTATAGGCACTGAGCATGCTTTCGAAGGTGTCCACGGCGGCGAGGACGACTTCGGCGAGTTGCTGGCCGTGGGAGAGCCCGATCTGCGAAGACAGAATGTCTTCGAGTTCGTGGGCGATTTCGCTGAGTTTTGAAAAGCCGCAGGCGGCGGAATCTCCCTTGAGCGTGTGAATGGCGCGGCGGACGCTGCGAATGAGTTCCTCATCCGCGGGACGCTTCTCGAGCTGCAGACCGGCATCGTTGATGGTCTGGAGAAGCTCTCCGGCGCTCTCGAAGAAGAGAGCGCGAAGCTCCGCACCCCGCTCATCGGGAAGAAAACTCAAGAATTCACCTCGACGCGCTTGTAGGCGGTGCCATTGTTCTCGTGGATCATCTTGAATTTCTGCGTCAGGCCGAAGAGGCTTTCCGCGTGGCCAACGAAGAGGAAACCGCCGGGATTCAAGCAGTGCCAGAATTTTTCGATGAGGCGCTTCTGCTCGGCTTCGTCGAAATAGATCATGACGTTACGGCAGAGAATGATGTCGTTGCGGCGCGGGAGGAATTCGGTCTTGAGATTGTGGAAGTCGAACTGAACGAGCTCTTTTAATTGCGGTTTGACCGCGTATTTGTCGCTGGATTTTTCAAAATAGCGAAGGCGGGTGGTGTAGTCCACCGGTTCCATCTGGAGTTCGTTGTAAAGGCCTTCCTGGGCGGTGCGGAGGCTGGCATAGCTGATATCCGAAGCGACGATTTCAAGTTTCCACGGAGGTGGAATCAGGGGCTTGGGCGAAGGCATTTCGAACGGCAGAGGATTGCGCAAGTAGTAGTAGGCGAGGGCGTCGCAGATGAGGATGGCGACGGAATAGGCTTCCTGGCCGGTGGAGGAGCCAGCGCTCCAGACGCGGAGATTCCAGTCGCGGCGCTCCTGCTTGTGGCGAAGAATTTCCTCGAGAACCGATTTTTGGAGGAGGTCGAGTTGCGGGCGATTGCGGAAGAAGCTGGTTTCGTTGACGGTGAGGTTTTCCAAAAGCAATGCAAGCTCGGCGCGGCCTTCGCGGCTAGTGAGCAGGCGGTAGTAGGCGTAAAAGGAATCGAGCTGGCAAGCCTTCAGACGGCGCTGCAGGCGGTCTTTCAGGAAATGCGAACGGCGTTCATCGAAAAACATGCCGCATTCCTGGTAGACGAGCGTCTGGAGCAGCTTGAGTTCGGCTTCGGTGAGCTGAATTTGCGCTGTGATCGTGCCCATGTTGCGTGATGCGGAAATCCGAAGCGGCGGCGACGCGGCGAAGCGTTACCTTAAAGTCGCGACGGGTTCCACGGCCTCCTCGAGCTTGCGGTATTCGGGCTGGCGCAGAAGGCGGGCAATGTCCAGAAGGATGATGAGGCGCCCCTTAAGCTTGCCGACTCCCGTGACGTAATTGGATTCACTGTCTGCAAAAACGGAGCCCGGGGCTTCGATTTCGGAAGGCGGGATTTTCAGCACTTCCGAAGCGGAGCTGACGATCAAGCCGATAAGCTTGTTCTCGAGCTCGACGACGAGAATGCGATTCTTCTTGTCGGGCTGTGCGGGAGCGCTGCCGAAGCGTTTGCGCAGATCCATAACCGGGATAATTTTTCCGCGAAGGTTTATCACGCCTTCGATGAGATCCGGCGCGCTCGGAACGGTAGTGATTTCCGGAACGCGGACGATTTCGCGAACGGACCCGATGCGAACGCCATAGGTTTCACTGCCGATTCGAAAGCCGACGATTTGGAGTTCTTTCTCCATGAAGTTTCTCCGCCCTAGGACCGTGTCAGTTCGGCGTATTCAAGTTCACCGGATTCGCGGGTTGCCGCCGGGCGACGCCTGGGCGCCGTGTCGCGGTTGTAGCGAGATTGGCTGGCGCGATCGATGACGAAACGATCCATGGTGTCGAGCAGGTTGCGGGAAAGCTTGAGCATCTGTTCAGCGGCGGCGGACAGTTCGGTGGAGCTGGAGGCCGATTGCTGAACGAGTTCGCGCATCTTGTCCATGGCGCGGACGACGGCTTGCGCGCCGGAAGCCTGTTCCTCGACAGCGGAACTGATCTCCTGGGTAATCTCGGTGAGGCGATTCGTGGCCTTGGCAATTTGTGAAGAGCCGACGGATTGTTCGTTGGTGGCTGCGCCAATCTCCTGGGAGAATTTGTAGACTTCGGTGACGACGTCGGAAATTTTGTGGAGGGCGCTGCCCAGATCGTTGCCGAGGCTGAGACCTTCTTCGACGATGCGGGTGCTGTGCTCCATGTTTTCGACGGCCTGGCGCGCTTCGCGCTGGATGCTTTG
>DASSGJ010000500.1:0-4166 GCA_035693545.1 Candidatus Acidiferrum sp. | reverse complement strand
GCGGATGAGGATTTTGGAGGGTTGGGTGGAGTTGGATTTGGGAGCGGAGAGTTGGGAGACGAGCTGCTCGAGGCGCTCGGTGGTGCTGGTGTGGGCTTCGATTTCTTTTTTGGCTTTGGAGATGGCTTTGGAGAGGCGGGCCTTGTCGAAAGGTTTTAGGACGTAGTCAACGGCGTTTACGTCGAAAGCCTGGACGGCGTAGTGGTCGAAGGCGGTGGCGAAGACTACGTGAGGAACTTTTAATTTGCGCTCGACGAGTTTTTGCAGGACGCCGAAGCCGTCGAGGCCGGGCATCTGGACATCGAGGAAGACGAGATCGGGGTTGTGTTCCTTGATGAGGTTGACGGCTTCGAGGCCGTTTTTGCCCTGGCCGATGAGGGAGATTTCGGGGAAGGCTTTGAGGAGGAAGGCGAGTTCTTCGCGGGCGGGTTTTTCGTCGTCGACGATGATGGTGTTGATGGGCATGGGTGAACAGTTTGAGTATATGATGCGCGGTAGACAGAGGGAAAGGAGGTAAAGGAAGTAAAGGAGGTAAAGGAAATAAAGGACTGGAGAAGAGCAATGGCCAAGGGGACGGCGAAGATTTTGTCGAGTGAGATGATTTATCAGGGGCGGGTGTTTGGGCTGCGGCGGGATGCGGTGGTGGAGCCGAGCGGGTTGCGGGCTACGCGGGAGGTGGTGACGCATCCGGGGTCGGTTGTGGTGCTGCCAGTACTGCCCGACGGACGGATTGTGATGGTGCGGCAGTACCGGCATGCGACGCGGCAATATTTGTGGGAACTGGTGGCGGGGCGGAAAGAGCCGGAGGAGACGCCGAAGCAAGGGGCGGCTCGGGAGCTGCTGGAGGAGACCGGATACCGCGCGAAACGATTCAAAGTTTTCCTGGATGTGTTCCCTACCCCGGGGTTTCTGGAGGAGCGGATGTATCTGTTGCTGGCGGAGGGGCTGACGGCCGGGGAGGCTCAGCCGGAGGAGGATGAAAAGATCGAGGTGCGGGCGTACCGGGTGAACGAGCTGAAACAGATGATCAAGAGCGGGCGAATGCGGGATGCCAAATCGATTGCGGGAATTTTATATTACCTTACTTTTTTAAGGTAGGCTTCCCTGCTCCTACGGATTGAATCGTTTGAAAACCGTATAAATATGCACAAGGGCGTAAGAAAGTTGTGAGAGTCCGCTTGACTCAGCAATCCATTTTGATACACTCCGCGCAATTCGTGCTCATGGCGGCGTCTAGGTTTTCCGCCCCCAGAGTCACCGTCCAAAGGAGACACGAAGTGCAAGGAACAGTTAAGTGGTTCAATAATTCGAAAGGATACGGATTCATAGGCCGGGAAGATGGGCCCGATGTATTCGTACACTATTCGGCAATAACCGGGGATGGTTACCGGACGTTGCAGGAGGGTGATCCGGTCGAATTTGAGATAGTACAGGGACCCAAAGGACCGCAGGCGGCCGAGGTAAAAAAAGGCGCCTGAGAGAGAATTTGGATCTGGAATGGACGGCGGGGGCGAGAGCTTCCGCCGTTTTTTTGTTTGGGGGAGTAATCAGTTATCAGTAATCGGTAATCAGTAAGAGGAGAGCAACCCAAGAGGGCGGGGCAAGCCCCGCCCCTACATAGAAGAGGGGGAGAGGAATATAATTGCGGGCATGGACAACAAACAGATTGCACGGATATTGCGAGACACGGCTTCGCTTTTGCAGATTGACGGGGCGATCATCGGGCGCTACCGGAGTTATGAGAAGGCGGCGGAGCTGATTGACAGCTTGCCGGAGTCGGTGGAGCAGCTGGTGAAGACGCCGGAGAAGTTGACGGAACTGCCGGGGATCGGCGACCGGATGGTCGAACATCTGGAAGAGATCGTCAAGACGGGCGATTACGCGCTGCGCAAGAAACTGCTGAAGAAATACCCGGAGACAATTTTGCAGGTGCTGGATTTGCAGTCGCTGGGGCCGAAGAAGGCGGCGTTTTTGTGGAGCCATTTTAAGGCGGGCAGCGTGGCGGACGTGGAGAAGCTGGCGAGGGAAGGCAAGCTGCGGGATCTGGCGGGATTCGGAGAGAAGAGCGAACAAAATATTTTAAAGGCGG
Organism: Candidatus Acidiferrum sp.; assembly: GCA_035693545.1. Classification (GTDB taxonomy): domain Bacteria; phylum Acidobacteriota; class Terriglobia; order Acidiferrales; family UBA7541; genus Acidiferrum. The sequence continues at coordinate 2,077 of DASSGJ010000500.1, read as the reverse complement.
TAGAGGTCTTCAAGAAATCGACGGGGAGATTCCTGATCAGCCGGGGAGAAGACGCGGCGCTGGCGATTATGGCACATATCAAGAAGGCGGGGGCAGCGGTGGAGAGTGTGACGCCGGCGGGGTCGCTGCGGCGGGGGAAAGAAACGATCGGGGACCTGGATTTGCTGGTGACGCTGGGGGCGGGGCATACAAAGCAGAAGGAAGTGGACGCGCTGGCGGAGCATATTTTGAAGTTTCCGGGGATTGATCAGACTTTGGCACATGGCGAGAACAAGGTGAGTTTTACGCTCGAGGATGGGTTGCAGGTGGATGTGCGGATGTTGGAGAAGGAGAATTTTGGTGCGGCGCTGCTGTATTTTACCGGGTCGAAAGAGCACAACGTGGCGTTGCGCGGGCGAGCGAATGAAATGGGATGGACGTTGAACGAGTATGAGTTAGCGGTGTTGGAGGCAGGTGGCGAGAAAGAGAAGAAAGCAAAAGGGGAGACGAAGGGCGGGAAACGTGTGGCGGGACGGACGGAGGAGGAGATTTACGCGAAGCTGAAGATGGAGTTTGTGCCGCCAGAGTTGCGGGAGAACACGGGAGAGATTGCGGTGGCGGAGAAGTATGAGTTGCCGAAGCTGATTGCGCTGAAGGATATCAAGGGCGATTTGCAGATGCATAGCACGGCGAGCGACGGAAAGAATTCGATTGAGGAGATGGCCGCGGCGGCGCGGGAGCTGGGGCACGAGTACATTGCGATTACGGACCACTCGAAAGCAGTGACGGTGGCGAACGGGTTGGACGAGAAGCGGATGGCGGCGCATATCAAGAAACTGCACGCGGCGGATGAGAAGGGGCTGGGGATCCGGGTGCTGGCGGGGTCGGAAGTGGACATTCTGAAGGATGGGTCGCTGGATTATTCGGAAGAGATCTTGGCGCAACTGGATGTGGTGGTGTGCTCGATCCATTCGTATTTCAACCTGGACCGGGCGGCGATGACGGAGCGGATGCTGGCGGCGATTGAGAATCCGTATTGCCAGATTATCGGGCATCCCACGGGGCGGTTGCTGCTGAAGAGGGACGCGATTGGTTACGACATGGAGAAGGTGCTGGAGGCGTGCGCGAAGCACGGGGTGGCAATGGAGTGCAATTCGTATCCGGACCGGCTGGACTTGAAGGACGTGTATCTGCGGATGTGCAAGGAGCGCGGGGTGAAAGTGGTGATTTCGACGGACTCGCATAATGCGGGGAACCTGGCGTTTATACGGTACGGGGTGGTGATGGCGCGGCGAGGGTGGTTGGAGAAGAAGGATGTGATTAATACCTTGCCGACGAAGGAGTTTTTGGGGGCGCTGCGGGGGAAGCCGGGGGAGCGGAAGAAGGCGGCGAAGAAGTGATTGGTGACTGGTGATTAGTGACTGGTGGCAGGCTAGCCCTCTCAATGGTTTGGTCGGTTAAGGCTGGGACCGTAAAAGCGGTAGCTGGGCTACCGCACTCCAAAGGGAACATTTTGGGCGGGGGATACGTTTCTGCATGTAGGGTAGGGCGCGGAGGCCTATATATGACCGGATTGGAGCAACGGATGAGGATGCGCACTGGTTGTATGGTGCTGGCTGGAGCCTTGTTGGGCGGCGGGATGTTGCTGGGGCCAGCGGTGGTACGGGCGGATGAGGTGGTGAAGACCTTTACCGTCACGGGGCACGCCCATGTGCGGGTGCAGACAGATGATGGGTCGGTGCGGGTGTCCACGGGAGATATCAAGCAGGTTGAGGTTCGGGTGGTGTACACGGGGTACAAGCTGGACAGGGATTTACAGGTCAGCGCTTCGCAGAATGGGGATGCGGTGGAAGTGATTGCGAAGACGCATGGGGGCAACTGGTTCAATTTTGGAGTGAGGCATTCGAGCTTGCGCGTGGAAGTGCATATGCCGAAGGACGCGGACCTGGAAGCGACTTCGGGCGACGGATCGGTGGAAGCGGATTCGATCAACGGGAACCTGGATGTGAAGACAGGCGATGGGCATATTTCGGTGCAGGGCGCCAAGGGGAATATCCGGCTGCATACGGGCGACGGACATATTGAGGGACGGGCGCTA
>DASSGJ010000499.1:0-3339 GCA_035693545.1 Candidatus Acidiferrum sp. | reverse complement strand
CGAAAAAATGGTGCGCATTCGTGCCGCAAAAGTGGAGGCCGTCCGGCAGGACATTCCGAATGTCATGCCCACCGGCGACCCCGAAGGCGACCTGCTCCTGGTTTCCTGGGGTTCCACCTTCGGCTCGGTTACCCAGGCCGTCAAAGAGCAGCGCGAAAAAGGGCGGAAAATCGGGCACCTCCACCTGCGCCACCTGAATCCGTTCCCCGGCAACCTTGGCGATGTTTTGCAGCGCTACAAGAAAGTTCTCGTTCCCGAACTCAACATGGGCCAGTTGCTTTGGATGCTTCGCGCGAAGTTCCTCGTCGACGCCGTCGGCCTGAACAAAATTCAGGGACGCCCCTTCAAGCAAAGCGAACTCGCACAAAAGATCGAGGAGATGCTGGGAATTTAGGAGATTCTGATGACCACCACAGCCCTACCGCCACTCACTCGAAAAGATTTCCAGACCGACCAGGAAGTGCGCTGGTGCCCCGGGTGCGGCGATTACGCCATTCTTGCGGCCGTGCAGACGGTCTTCCCGGAGCTCGGCGTTCCCCGCGAGAATTTCGTGGTTATTTCCGGCATCGGCTGCGCCAGCCGCTTCCCCTACTACATGAATACCTTCGGCTTTCACACCATCCACGGCCGCGCGCCCGCCGTCGCCACCGGCCTCAAGATTGCCCACCCGGAACTCGAAGTCTGGATGGCCACCGGTGATGGCGACGCGCTCGCCATCGGCGGCAACCACACCATTCACATGCTGCGCCGCAACGTCGGCATCAAAGTCCTGCTCTTCAACAACCGCATCTACGGCCTGACCAAGGGTCAATACTCGCCCACTTCCGAATTTCAGAAGGTCACCAAATCCACTCCCTATGGCTCGCCGGATCGCCCCTTTAATCCGATCTCGTTGGCCATCGGCGCCGAAGCCACCTTCGTTGCCCGTTCGGTGGACATCTTCCAGGCCCACCTGAAAGACACTCTCCGCGCGGCTGCCGCTCACAAAGGCTCCGCTTTCGTCGAAATCCTCCAGAACTGCAACATCTTCAACGACGGCGCCTGGACCGGCATCACCGAAAAAGACGCCCGCAGCGAGCATGTCATCCAGCTCGAACACGGCAAGCCCCTCGTTTTCGGAAAGGCTCGCGACAAGGGTATTCGCCGCAAGCCCGATGGCGACATCGAAGTCGTCCTCCTGGGCAACGGCTTCTCCGAGTCCGACCTCATCGTCCACGACGCCCATCACCCACGCCCGTCCTACGCTTTCCTCCTCTCGCACATGGAGGGCCGCCCGGGCTTCCCCACTCCCATCGGTGTCCTTCGCGCCTGGGACGACCTGCCGCGTTATGAAGACGTGGTCAACGATCAGGTCAGTGGCATCATTCAGCAAAAAGGTCCCGGAAACCTCAACAAACTCCTCCGTGGCGGCGACGTCTGGGAAGTAAAGTAAGCTCGCCAAATCGGTAATATCCGCCGGCAACCCTGCGTATCACTTAGTTGACGCGCAGGGTTTTTCATTCTACTTTGCACCCTCACGTCGGAGGGATTTCTGTCTACCCGCTTCAGAAGCACCCAAAATGGCCTTCGACTCTTTCCGCCGGACGAAGGTCCCTGTTTCCCACCGGGTACTATTTTTTCAGGCTATGAAACCAAGCCGCCCAAGTATCATCTAAACTCCTAGTCAGGTTTCTCTTCATGGATCAGAACTCGCCAAATCTAGTTCCCTTCTCGCTTCTCGGCGACGCCGACCCCGCCGCCCCCGCTTTGTACGCCCTGCCGGAGCAGGCCCAGAGCATGGCGCTCCTCTACGAAATCAGCCACGAGCTCACCGCGATTCTCGATCGCGAGGAACTCCTCCGCCGCATCGCCGAACGCGTAAAGAAGCTCGTGAACTACCACGTCTTCACCGTCATGCTTTGGAATGAATCCACCCAGATGCTCGAAAGCGTTTTCGCCCAGCGCTACGAAAACGCCCTGCCCTCTCGTTTTCAGATGCCGCTGCATCAGGGCATCACCGGCACCGCCGCCGCCGAACGCCGCACCATCCGCGTTGTGGATGTGCGCCTCGACCCGCGTTACGTCTCAACCAATGAAGACGTTGAGGTGCGCTCCGAACTGGTTGTTCCCCTTCTGCTGCGCGACCGCTTGGTGGGCGTGTTGGACCTTGAAAGCACCAAGCCCCAGGCATTCAGCGCCGAGCACGAGCGGCTCCTGAATATTCTCGGCTCCTATATCGCGGTCGCTCTCGAAAATTCCCGGCTGTTCGAAGACGCGCGGGAAAATCAGACCCGCCTGCTCAATGACCTCGAAACCGCGCGCGAAATTCAGCGGCAGCTTCTTCCCAGCGGCGCGAAGGAAATTCCTGGTCTCGATCTGGCCACCGCCTACGTACCCGCCCGCGAACTTGGGGGTGATTTTTACGACCTGCTTCCCTATGGCGTCGGCCGCTTGGCCATCGCCAATGGCGACGTTTCCGGCAAAGGCACCGCCGCCGCTCTCTACGGTTCGCTGGCCATCGGCATTCTCCGCGAGCTTGTCCACGACAACGAGGCTTCTCCGTCGGAAATGCTCGAGCAAATGAACAGCCGCCTCCTCGCCGCTCGCCTCGATGCGCGTTTCATCGCCATGCAGTTCGCCGTTTACGACGCCGCGCTTCGTGAACTCACCATCGCCAATGCCGGCGGCACTCTGCCGCTGCTCATCCGCAACCGTGACGTCACCGAAATCAATGTGGCCGGAATGCCGCTCGGCCTGCTTCCCGAAGCGGAATACGAAGAGGTCCGTCTCTCACTGGTGCCCGGCGACGTGGTCGTCTTCGCCTCCGACGGCATCCACGAATCCATGAACAAGGAACAGGAAGAGTTCGGCATCGATCGGCTCAAAGAACTCCTCTCCACCGTTTCCTCCGCCGACCCCGGCTACAAAGTGGCACAGCGCATCGTGAAAGCTACCGATGAATACACCGGCCCCGGCCGCCAGCCCCACGACGACCGCACTCTGCTCATCCTCCGCGTCACCGACGACTCGGAAGCCGACTTCTCCAAAATGCCCATCATCTACTGACTTTTGAGTGCGGAAGCGCAGCTTCCGCTTTTACGGTTGCAACTCTGCGCCGACTCAAGCCAGGAGCGTTGAGCGCAGCCTGACGCCACGTCGAACCAACCAACACACGCTGATTTTATAGGAGTGAAATTCAGCTCGATCCGGAAAGATTCTATTTCTCGCCCTTCAAAAACGTCCCGCGATCCAGCTCGTCAAACGCCTGCCGCAATTCCGCCTGCGAATTCATCACGATCGGCCCATACCACGCGACGGGCTCTTGCAACGGCTTCCCCGATACCAGTAGGAATCGCAATC
>DASSGJ010000498.1:0-17825 GCA_035693545.1 Candidatus Acidiferrum sp. | reverse complement strand
TATGAGGACAAAACAAGCCTGCGAATTGAGGAGGTTGATCGATCGGAGGCAATCACGCCCGCGCGCGTGCGCGAGATTCACCGTGAGCAGTTGAGCAGACTCGAAGCGAAGTTGGGGCCTAACTTCTGGGTGTTGGAGATGGCCTGAGCGCTCGCCTGACTGCATTTTGTTGGTGGCGGGATGGTCCAAGCTGAAATGTGGCTGAGATTGCGCGCGCTCCCGCGAGTTGCTAACATCCACGATGCAGTAATCACCTGCCGGATAAAATTGCATTCAATATGGCCGATAAGCACTCACGCGTGGTTGTAAAAATTCGCGAGATGATCCTGCAGGGAGAGCTGCGTCCGGGGCAGCGCGTGCGTGAAGTGGAACTTGCCAGCAAGCTCGGGGTTTCCCGGACTCCCGTTCGCGAATCGTTGCCAATTCTTGCGCAGGAAGGCGTGCTCACCCAACTGGACACCCGCGGCTTTGTTGTCCGGGCCTTCACCCCGCAGGAGATCATGGACGCCATTGACGTCCGTGGGGTACTTGAAGGCCTTGCCGCGCGCATGTTGGCCGAACAAGGCCCATCGCGCCGGCTTCTTCATTCGCTGCAAGAATGCCTCCGCGAGGGCGACGCGATTTTTGCCAAGGGACATCTGGTGCAGGCCGACGAAGCGAGCTACGGCGACATGAACCAGAAGTTCCATTCCTTAATCATCCAGGGAGCAGGGAGCAAGGTAGTTGCTGAGGCAATTGAGCGCAACAGCCGAATTCCTTTTGCGGCAGCCCATGCCATCGCTTTCGACAAGGTAGACCTGCCGCGCATGTATGACTGGCTCCGTTACGCACACCTGCATCACCATGCCATCGTTCAGGCGCTTGAAAACGGAGAAGGCACCCGAGTCGCTGCCCTGATGTATGAACACGCCTGTGTCGCAAAGACGAGCATCAACATGACTCGCTCAGCGTTGCGGTTCGCCCCCGACAATGGCGACACTTCGCATCTGCATAACAACGGCCATCTCTCCAGCGTCTGAACAAAAACTCATATACCACCTATGCTTGTTGGAATGGCAATTTGCCGCTGCAAGGATGACCGCGTTAGGCCGTTTCCACGGCGTGAGTTTTCACGCCTGAGCGCTGGGGATGTTTTCCATCCCATACGCTTGCCGGGATCAGAATCTCTCCCCGGAACAACGCGCGCGCCGTCCGAATGAGGCTTGAGCGGGTGACATTCACCAAGCCACCGCTCTTTTCTTCCACCTCAATTTCAAGAGAAAATTCGCCGCTTGGATGCTCGACAGACAGCCGCTTCACAGGGCCTGTTGGCAAGGACACGATGCCAGTGGCCACAGAGCCGGGAATTGCACACGCGGTTCCGACCGTCACGGCCCCCAGGACTCCAATCGCTGCGTGACATTTGTGCGGAACAAAGGTGCGCGTTGCCAGATGTCCTCCCATCTGCGGTGGTGCGATCAACGTCATCTTGGGCACCACTTTTGCTCGCACGTCCCCCAAGCCCATGCGCTCGCCCGCTGCCAACCGAATCTCTTCCAGCCGTGCCTTGAATTTTTTGTCGGAGTCGAGTTCAGCAGGGGTTTCGTACCCGGACTTTCCAAAATCTGTGGCGCGCAGGACAACGACGGGCATGCCGTTGTCGATCAACGTGGCCGCGATACCATCGATTTCGTCAACCGGGTGGCTTGTTGGCAAAAGCGCGCCGCAGACGGAGCCGGCCGTATCAAGAAAATCGATGCGAATAGCGGCGGCCGTACCGGGTACACCAGCGATCGCCGCCTCTCCCTCATAAGTGACCTCGCCACCGGGTGTGGGCACGTGTGAGACGGCGATATTCCCGGTGTTCACCATGTAGATTCGGACGGAAGTGACCGGGTCCTTCGCCACGACCAAACCTCTCTCAATGGCAAACGGCCCGACTCCCGCGAGCATGTTTCCACAGTTCGGAGTCACGTCCACGAGAGGACGATCAACGGAGACCTGCGCAAAAAGATAATCGACATCAATTCCCGGTCGCGCCGAGCCGGAGACGATAGCCGCTTTACTAGTGAGAGGATCCGCGCCTCCAACACCGTCAATCTGGCGGGGATCGGGAGAACCCATGGCCGCGAGCAGCACGCGATCCCTCACCTGCGCATCGTCCGGGAGATCACTGGCCAAAAAGAACGGTCCTTTGGAAGTGCCGCCGCGCATCAGCGTGCACGCGATAGCCGTTTGCGATGGGCGCGCCATGTGACCTCCCTTCACTGGTACTTGAGACCCAGTTCCAGAACTTTGGCACGGAGACCGTAGATGTCCAATCCGAGTTCACCGCTTGCGAGCCGCTGACGAGTTGCTTCCTCTTTGCGAACTCTCTGTTCCGCCGCGGCAACCACCTCTTGCGCGGCTCCTCGCTCCACCACCGCGACTCCATCGTCATCTGCGACGATGATGTCCCCAGCTTCCACGCTGGCGCCCGCGCACACGATTCCGACGTTGACCGAGCCGAGTGTGGCCTTCACCGTTCCTTGCGAGCTCACCGCACGGCTCCAGACAGGAAACTTCATTTCCGTCAGGGATCTCACGTCGCGGCACCCCGCATCAATGACCAGGCCCTTTACACCGCGGGCTCGCAAAGAAGTCGCCAGCAACTCACCAAAGTAACCATCCGTGCAAGGTGAAGTTGGAGCGACAACCAGAACATCGCCCGGCCGGCAAACTTCGACCGCTACATGAATCATCAGGTTGTCCCCAGGCGGTAAGGATACGGTGACTGCCGGTCCGGCGATTGTTGCGCCCGCATAGATGGGGCGCATGTAAGTGGCCAGCAATCCGCGGCGACCCTGCGCTTCGTGAACCGTGGAGACCCCATATTTCTCCAGAGCGGAGATCACGTTGGCCGCTGGCCGGTCGACGTTCCGGACGACTACGGGAATGTTCATTGCAACTCCTCCGTCACATGAGGAAAGACGCGCTGGTACGCTTCGCCATACTTGATATTCTTGTTCGAATTGCGCGAGGCCTGCACGCCGCGCTGCAATGCCACGCGCTCATAGTAATGCCACAAATGTTCCTGTGCTTTCATTTCTTGGAACGCCGCGTATTTTTTCGGCCATACCGGAGAGATGTCCAACAGCACCTGCGGCTTCCACTCACACTGCTCCGGTTGATGCGGCTCGAATAAAAAGACGGGTGGCGCGCCAATCACAGGCGTGCCCGGCTCGTGCCCATGAGCCTGCGCCACAATGCGCGCCTCTTGGGCCGCATGCGAAACCAGAGGATGGTCGAAATTGTAGGGATCCTGGAGTGAATGAGTGAGAACGAACTCCGGGCGGATTTTGCGGTAGAGAGCCGCAAGCTCGTAGAGGATGGTGTCCGGAATTCGCATCGGGTAATCACCGACGTCGAAGAAAATTGCCTTGGCCCCAAGGATCTCCGCTGCGCTTGTTGCTTCCTGACGCCGATTGGCTTTGACCGCTTCCAAGGTCATTCCCGGTTGGCGCCAGAGTTTCGCGGATTCCCCTCGCTCCCCGAACGAGAGGCAAACGACAGTCACCTCCCATCCGCGTTCCGCATAAAGAGCAATCGCTCCACCGGCGCGCCAGACGAAATCAGCGGAGTGCGCACTCACGACAAGTGCGGTTTTCTTGTCCTCCACCATAGCCACCCTTCTCGAGCAGATTTACCAGCTGGCCAAAGGATTGTGCCGCTCGCGCGGAATTTCGTTCAGTCCTTCGTCTTTACGTCGACCGGCGGCGTGCCATAAGTGTGAAACGATTCGATGGTCTTGAGTCCCCAAGCCTGGCCTTTTTTCCGTTCGGTTTCAGTCCAACGGATGGGTTTCCAGTCAGGAGCAAGAATGAGCCGGGCACCGGCATTAGCAATTTCCACGCGGTTGCCGCCTGGTTCGTAAACGTACAAGAAAAAAGTTTGCTGGATGGCGTGCTTGTGTGGACCTGTCTCGATGTGAACGCCATTCTCAAGGCAGATGTCCGCGGCCAGGAGAACTTCCTCACGGCTGTTTACCGCGTAAGTGATGTGATGAAAGCGCCCGTGGCTTCCCGTGTGATCTCGCGTATACGCGAAGTCATAACTTTTGTTTGTGCAGGTCATCCATATGGCGGCTTCCGAGCCATCATCCAGCACAATTTGCTCGGTCAAACGGAATCCCAGGTATTTTTCAAAAAATTCACGATTGGCAGCGATGTCTGCGGCAAGCCCGTTCCAGTGGTCCAAACGGCGGACATTAATGCCGCGGGCAGGGAAACGTTGCGACTGATTCTTCAGAGCTGGCCGGAGTTCCGGTGGTGGCTGATACCACTGCGTTTCGTAGTAGAGCTCGATTTTGTGCCCGTCCGGGTCCTGGCACAGGAATGCAGGTCCGTGCGCCAGGTCGCCATCCGTCCAGCCAAGGTCGAAGCCCGAGCCTTTCAGCGCGGTAGCGCGGCGCTCGAGTGCTTGCGGGGTGCGGGTGCGATAGGCGACGTGGCCAAGTCCGGGTAATTTGGACGCCGTAAGTTTCAGGGAATGCCGTTCGTAGTCGTCGTACGCGTGCAGGTAAACTGAGTCGCGCTCGCGGCCGGTTTCTGTCATCCCCATTACGTCAACAAAGAATTGCAGGCTCTCCTGGGGTTTGGGAGTGAGCAGTTCCAGATGGCCGAGATGCGCCACATCCATGTTCGGTTCATTCAGCATGGGTTACCTCTGCCGCGGGCTGCCTCCGGGCCTTCGAGAAGGCGTACCGCCAAGGATCGGACCTTACTAAATATTTTGTGAGATTGAGTACACTCAACCATACCTCTCACTTTTCCGTAGAGGTGTCAAGCATTGCGAAATCAAGAGTAGCGAAGCGCCGCGAGGCGATTCCCACGTCCACAAAACCGCGGAAATGACTGGTCTGAGGGGCCGTCCAGGCTTAGGGGCTGGCCACCGGCGTGCCGGTTGAGAAGAAAATCGGAACATCGGTCTTGACAAGCAATCCCAATCCCAAGGAATATGGGACTGAGGTTCAGTATACTGAATACAAAGAACGGCCGCTGAGAGAGACCCGCAAAATGAGCGAAATCTCCGCCGCGCAGCTCAGCATCGCCCAGATGCTGCAGGGTTATTCAATCGAACTGCATCCAGGTGAGAGAAAGATTTTAGACCTGGCCCCTGGACGACTCGATCCGGAGACGGAGGTTTTCCTGACCTGGATTCCAGGTACAGATCCCTCGGACATGATCACGGCCGCGGGAAAATTGCGGCGTTCAGGTCTCCTTCCGGTGCCGCACATTGGTGCGCGGCATCTTGAGAGCGCGACACAACTCGAGCAAATTGCTGCGCGTTTGGCAGGTGAGGCTGGCGTGGACCGCGTTCTTATCGTCGGTGGTGATCGTCCGAGACCGGCCGGACCTTACGACAACAGTCTCGCCGTAATGCAAACGGGAGTGTTTCAAAGAGCAGGGATTCTTCGTATAGCCGTTGCGGGTTTTCCCGAAGGCAATCCGTATATCTCCGAAACGATTTTGGACGAAGCGCTTGAGGCGAAGGTGGATTTCGGGCGAAGTTCCGGATTGCAACTTTCGATAGTGACTCAGTTCTGCTTTAGACCGGAACCAATCGTGAGTTGGTTGCGGCGGCTTCGTGCCCGAGGGATTAATCTGCCGGTGCGCGTAGGCCTTGCGGGCCCTGCAGCACCGATCACGCTGGCGCGCTACGCGGTGAGGTGTGGAATCGGCAATTCGCTTCACGTGCTCACGGAAAATTCTTCGTTCGCAAGGTTGCTTATCGAGCGGGGTCCTGAACCTATAATTCAGGGACTGGCCCATTCCGCCGAGGGTGGAAAGACAGCCTCGTTGCCGTCAGGCGTTGCCGGACTTCATTTCTTCGTTTTCGGAGGGTTTAATAAAACCGTTGATTGGATTAATGCTCAGCGGGCCGAGTAGATCTGGACCCGCTCACACTTGCGCCGTCCGCCAGCCCTTCGCATATGTTTCCCGAACCACTTTTGAGTAAGGCACTGGGCTCACAATCGCCCGGATTTCCAACTGCTTGTGGCGCTCGACGGTTGGCTTCTGTGACCCACCGCCTGCCTCACCCCAAAGGAGTCTGACTTCCGTGCCGATTTCGACCTCTGCGTCGACCACACCCAGCGACAGCATCGAACGCTCGTTGTAACTGTAGCCCGTGAACATCGAAGTACCCACGGTTTTTCCCCCACTCAGCACTTTGTCGTACGACGCCGAAGCATAATTCGACTGGGGTAAATCGATGTATTTATACGGATCTCCCGCCTCGAACAAGGAAGAAAAGGCTTTAATGACATCCTCAGAGTTCCAGGCGAATGTCACCTTTTTCCGTTGCGGTTTCCCGGACATTTTTTCGAGAGCTTCTCTTCCGATAAAGTCGTGATCGAATTTTACGAAGGGTCCGTAACCCAAGGCGTATGGAGTCATATAGTAGTCTTCGATATTGCTGGAATCGAAGCTGCCGCCCAAGGAGCCGCTGGCTTCATACCCGGAGGCCGGCAACCACTGCCGGTAGGCCTTCATCTTCTCGCCGGTATAAACCGCGGGCAGCGGCGACGGAATCCAGCCCGACTCCAGAGTGTTCGTGGAATAAGCTCTCGCGCCGACTTCGCGCAGGCCAAACTCCTTGCCGGCGTTTACGATCGCCTCCCGGATTTCCTCGCGTTCCTCGTACGGGCCCCATACTTCCAGTCCAGGGGCGCCGGCCATGCCATGGCGCAGGGCGCGGACTTTGCGTCCCGCGATCTGGATGACGCCCATGTGGAAGAACTTGATCTCCGGAACCGGCCCGCCGTTTATTTTTTCCAGGATCTGGGGAGCGTTGGGACCTTGAATCTGATAACGGTAGCAACTGCGGATAACCGCCTTTCCCTTGGGGTTGGAAGGAGACCGGTCGTCCTTTTCGATTTTGACGTTGTATCCGCCGGTCTCGCCATGAAATTGAATCCAATTTCCGGTGGGTGCGCGGCCGACGAAAACCAGCCGGTTTTCCTCGAGATGGAAAAGAATGCCGTCGCCGATGACAAAGCCGTCGTGGCTGCAGGGAGAGAACTGCTTGGCGCGATTCACCGGAAACTTCGCGAAACTGTTGGTCCCGAGGTGCGAAAGCATTTTGAGGGCGTCCGGGCCCTCTACATAAATATTGACCATGTGGTGAGACTGGTCGAAAAGAACGGCGGTCTCGCGCCAGGCACGCTGCTCGTCGCGCCAATTGGAGTATTCCGCGGGGACGACTGGATAGACGTAGGCACCGATCTGCGAATTGCGCAGCATGGTAACCGGATTTCCCGAGCTTTGCAGCTTATCTTCCAGGCTCTTCTCTTTCATATCCGTTCTCCCTTGGCAAAATTGCGAGTCCCGTTGGAGCGGCCGCGGAATTTGGTTAACGGCGCAACCTACAGACGTCGGACGTGCAATTGCGAGCCGGCCGGAGTGTTCCTGACCTCCTCAGCCGGACAGCTCTCGTTCAGTACACGGAACATACCAGATCCTCGGCAGGAATTTCGATAGTTTTTTCAGTGCGCTTTATGGGAGCTGGAGGCGGAAAGCTTTACAGGGATGCTAATCGCCCAAAGGACCAGCTATGCAATTTCCACGATTGTGGCTGCCAGTACGGATCAGGCTTGCTTCCTGCGGCGGCCACGGTGCGTCTCGGCGCGCGCCGAACGGGTAGACTGCGCATCGGTTCGCCTGCGATCCAGCGGTGCGCGGCTTTTCTCGTTATTCAAATGCACGAATTTTTTCAGCAGGCGAAGGAAGATCTTTTGTTCATCCTTGGTCAGCGGCTGCACCAGCCGGCGATTCATCATGTAAACCGAAGGGACCAGCTTTTTCAGCAAGATCACGCCCTCAGGCGTGAGATGCAGCACGCGAAAACGCCTGCTTTTCATGGGCATCATCCGCTTCACCAGTCCGCGTTCTTCCAGGCGCACGGCGAGATCCGCCGCCGTCGAAGTGTCCAGGGCGCAGTATCGCGCCAGCGTGACCTGGTCGATACCGGGATGATCCTGCAGAATTCTGAGGACTGCGTATTGGATCGGTGTCACGTCGTAGCCGATCGTCGTGTAAAACATGGACACGGCGATCTGGTGGGCCCGGCGAATCAAGTGACCCGGCTGGTCATAAACGTCGATGGACAATTCATCGTCGGCAGGCAATCCGTCATCCCGTTTCGACGAGCTATTGGATATGACTTTGAGAGCGCGATTCATATTTTGCTTTGCCGAACTGTTACCCAGAAAGTGTCTTTTTAGTCTCGAGAAGAAGCTTAGCACAGGCCTTGCGGGAGCAAGGCACATCTATTAAGCTCCCCTCGTTGAGTACACTTAATGATCGTAAATCGCTGCTGAACGCGCCAGTGCGGCCTGTGCACTTCTTTTCGCCGGACGTCGAATTGCTGCGTCACACGGATGGCATCTGCCAGATGCGCTCGCTTGAGCCGCTGGCGCCCTACGATCACCGAATCGGAGACTGGTTGGACCGCTGGGCACGGGAAGCGCCGAACCGTGTGTTCCTTGTCGAGCAGACGAAAGACGGCGAACGCACGATCCGTTATGGCGAAGCCCGTGAGGCGGCGCTCAATCTAGCCGAGGGTTTACTCCGCTTCGATCTTGGTCCTGAGCGGCCACTGGCGATTCTCGCCGCGAATGGCATTGATCATGCGCTGGTGATGTTGGCCGCGCTTTACGTTGGTATTCCACTGGCGCCGATTGCACCTGCCTATGCACTGCAAAGCACCGACTACTTGAAGCTCGCGCACAGTTTTCGGCTGTTGACGCCTGGAATGATCGTCGTGGAGGACGGCGAACTCTATCGGCGCGCGATCGAGGAAGCCCTGCAGGTGGACGTTCCTATTGTCGCCCTGCGTAATGCGTCGGCTGCGCAGATGATCGATCTGGCTTTGCTGCGAGGCGACGGCACCCGCCGCGATGGCGTCCTGGCCGCCGCGGCCCGAGTCGGCCGGGAAACCGTCGCTAAATACCTGTTCACTTCCGGCTCGACGGGCATGCCCAAAGCGGTGATCAACACGCACGGCATGCTTTGCGCCAATGCCCAGATGAAGCGGCAGGTGGCGCCCGTCCTGGCCGACGAGCCGCCTTTGATGGTGGATTGGGCTCCCTGGAATCACACCGCGGGCGGCAACAGCAATTTCAACCTCACTCTCCATAATGGAGGCACGCTTTATATCGATCCAGGAAAACCGACTCCCGGTTTGTTCGGCGCGAGTCTGGAGATCTTGCGACGGATCTCGCCAACAATTTATTTCAATGTGCCCAGGGGGTATGAACTCTTAATTCCGCACCTCGAGGCCGATCGCGATCTGCGAGAAAAGTTTTTCCGCCGCGTCAAATTTCTCTGGTACGCGGCGGCCTCGATGCAGCCGGCGGCGTGGTTTGCGCTGGAAAGTCTGGCGGTGAAAACTGTGGGACAAAAAATCTTGACGGTCACCGGCCTGGGTATGACGGAGACAAGTCCCGTCGCGCTGTTCAGCACCTTGGATAATAACGGCCCCGGCGTGGTCGGCGTGCCGGTTGCCGGTTTGGAGCTGAAGCTGGTGCCGCACGATACCAGCTTCGAGGTGCGCTATCGCGGGCCCAATGTCACTCCGGGTTATTGGCGGGATGCGGCAGCCACGGCGGCCGCATTCGATGATCAGGGCTTTTTTCTCTCCGGCGATTTGGTGAGTTTCATCGATCCCGGCCGCCCAAGAGCGGGGCTGCATTTCGATGGGCGGATCAGTGAGGATTTCAAGCTGACTTCCGGCACGCGGGTCAGTGCCGGCAAATTGCGGCTGAACGCCCTGGAAGTGTTGCGGCCGTTGGCCAACGAGGTCGTGATTGTGGGCGCCGACCGCAAGGATGTGCGCATGCTCATTTTCCCGGATTGGGAGGCGTGCGCAGCTGCCGTGAAACTCGAACCGAGTTCTGCGCCGGCGAGGCTGGCCTCCGACAAAACTGTGAGGGCAATTTTCCACGAGCGACTGGCCGAGATTGCCGCGACCGGAACGGGGAGCTCCAACCGCATCGTTGCGGCTGTGCTTGTCGAGATTCCACCTTCGGGCGCGGCGGGAGAGCTGACGGAGAAAGGGACGGTGAATAGCCGTGCTCTACAGCGAAATCGCCCCGAGCTGCTTGAAGCGCTTTTTGGGGATTCCGACGAACGAGTTTTGCGCATCGCGGTCGAAGCAGCGCACAGCTAGGTCAAAAGGCCGGGAAATCATGTGGTAACATCGCGGCCCTAATTCGCGATGTTTTGCCAGACGGATAAGGCTATGAGTGCAACGGTCAAACCCAAGGGATTTCCGCTCCCAAGTTCGCTGCGGGTTGTTCCCGGAACCGAGCGAGCGCAGGCAGCCTATCCGTACTACATGCAGTTCAGTAAAGAAGACGATGAGCGCTTCTGGTTTTACAACTCCATGCACTTTCCGGAGCCCATGTGTGCCTTTGACACCATAACGGCGGAAGCCGCGTATTGTGCGTTGGGCGCCGCAAATACGCGGGTGCATTCCCTGCCGACGACACTAGGCATCGACTACCGGATCATAAGCGGACGCATCTACATCGGCGGCAACGCGGTGACGGATCCCGCCGAAATTTCCCGCCGCACGGAGGAGTTTCAACGCCGGGCGTTTTATTACTACGCGAACTGGGAGAGGCTTTTCGCCCACTGGAAAGACAAGATGATGGCGTTGATTCGGGAAGCAGAGTCGCTGTCGAAACCCGAACTCCCGGAGTTCGAGCCCCTCCAGCATGTGCACGCCGGACGCGGCATCGCTTCCAATCACTACCTCCTCGACATGTACCAAAAAACGCTCGAGGGTTACTTCCGGATGTGGCATCACCATTTTGAGTTTCTTTTGCTTGGCTATGGGGCCTACCTGACTTTTTTTATGTTCTGCAAGAAGGCCTTTCCGGAGATCAGCGATCAAACGGTGGCTCGGATGGTAGCGGGAATTCAGGCGGAGATTTTCCGCCCCGATGACGAACTCAGGCGGCTTGCAAAACGCGCCATCGAGCTTGGTGTTGACGGCGTGGTTGTGGATGGGGCCTCGCCGAAGGAAATTATCAAGGCGCTTGAACAGCTTGGCGCGCCGGGTAAAGCGTGGTTGGAGGAACTGGCGGTTTCGCGTGATCCGTGGTTCAACATCAACGTGGGCGACGGTTTCTACCACCAGCACCGTTCGTGGAACGACGATCTCTCGATGCCTTTCACGGCGTTGCCGGGTTATATCGCCAATGTGAAATCGGGTCAGCGGCTCGAGCGGCCGATCGAAAAGCTGATGGCGGAACGCATGAAGCTGATTGAGGATTACCGGGCTCTTCTGGAAACCGACGAGGATCGCGCGGCTTACGATCAAATGATCGAACTGGCGCACCGCGTGTTCCCTTATGTCGAGGGACATAAATTTTATTGCGAGCACTGGTACACCAACTTGTTCTTCAACAAGATCCGGGAGTTCGGCGTTCTCCTGAAGGAGAGCGGATTTTTTGAAGACACCGAGGACGTGTTCCAGTTGACGCACTATGAGCTTGAAACGGCGATCATTGATCTGATGACTTCCTGGTCAAACGGTTCGCCTCCACGAGGACCCGCGCGGTGGCCGGCCATCGTGAAAGAACGCAAATCGGCTCTCGCAGAATGGGCCAAACACGAGACTCCCCCGGCTCTTGGGCCGGTCCCAGACATCATCGACGATCCCGCCATTGTCATGCTGTGGGGGATCACCCGCGAAAGTCTGGACGCATGGCTGAAAGCCGGCGAAGAGCCCGATTCCAAGGAGATCAAAGGATTCGCAGCGTCCAGCGGAGTGGTGGAAGGCACAGCCCGGGTCGTGAAGTCGGTGGAAGAGATCGATCACCTGCGGAAAGGCGAGATTCTCGTTTGTCATATTACCAATCCGACTTGGGCGCCGATTTTTCAGAAGATCGCCGCGGCGGTCTCCGATATCGGAGGTTCGATGAGCCATGCGGCCATCGTGGCGCGGGAGTACGGCTTGCCCGCGGTGGTGGGAACCGGCACGGCCACGCAAAGGATCAGAGATGGTCAGCGCATCCGCGTAGACGGAGGGCGAGGAATCGTGACGATTTTGGATTAGCCCGTTTTGAGCGGAGCGAAGGTGTCCCGAGATTTAAGGTTGCGCGAATCCGGCAAGCTGGCTAGTCTCGGTGGAGATTCAGTACGCTGAACAGGCTGACCCGATAGCGACCGATCAGGAGGATAAACCATGCTCGACCTAAACAAGACGGAAGCGCCTCCCTCAACGAAAACGGCGACACCCTTTTCGACTGCCTACAAGATTGTTGACGTTCCGGAAGCCTATTCGGACGTCATCAAACGCCACGGCATCCCTGGCGCGTTTGTCAGTCGTTCGGAAGAAGAAAGCCCGTGGGTGCCCTTCGGACCGAACGCAGCCATACGCCACCTTGTCTTTGACACCCGCCACAACATCTATAGCAATATTTTATGGCTCAAGTCCGCCGGTGTTATCGGGACACATAAGCACCGCGGCACTGTGGTTATGTTCTGCCTCGAAGGCAGCACCCGCTATCTCGAATATGACTGGGTCGCCGGGCCAGGTGACTTCATCTATGAGACCCCGGGGCTTATTCATACGCTGGTGAGCGACCATCCCCAGGGCGTCAAGTTGTTCGCCTGGCTCCAGGGACCCATCGAGTTTTACGACGACAACGGTAAGTTCACCGAGACCCTCGACGTCTTCTGGTTCATCAACCACTACGAAACTTACTGCCGCGAGCAGGGCATTCCGATCAACAAACAGCTCTATCTCTAGTCCTGGTTGGTTATGCGCTCGTCCGAAAACATCAGTTGGTTCCCCGATATTGCGCTCAAGGACCGCATGGCGGTGGGGGGCAAGGGCGGCTCTTTGGGTGAACTGACGCGCGCGGGCGTTGGGGTGCCCCCCGGATTTGTGGTGAGGACGGCCGCGTTCGAATGTTTCCTCGACGCTTTGGAAAAGGAGGAGCCTGTCCGGTCTAGCGTAGCGGCCCTGGGCGACCATGAACTCGGCCGGATCAAGTCTGTATCCGAACGGATGCGCGCGCGTTTTGAAAACTCGCCACTGCCCCAAGCATTGCAGGCGGAAATCTTCTCTGCCCACGCCGCGCTCTGCGGTGAAGGGACAAATTTGCCATTGGCAGTCCGTTCCTCGGCCACTACGGAGGATGCCGAAGACGCAAGCTTTGCCGGGCTACAGGACACCTACCTGTGGGTGACAGGTGCCCAAGCGACCTTGCATTCAGTGCGCGCCTGTTGGGCCAGCATCTATTCCGTTGCCTCGATCGCTTATCGGCGCAAGCGCGGAATACCGGAAGACAAGGTGGCCATGGCCGTTGTTGTCCAGCGCATGGTGGATGCACGCAGCTCCGGAGTGATGTTCACGCGCAGCCCACTGACGGGCGACCGCTCTGTAATCACCATCGAAGGAGCCTGGGGGCTGGGTTCGGCGGTGGTGAGTGGTGAGGTGACGCCGGACCGTTTCGTTATCGCCAAAATCACGGGTGAAATTTCCGTGCGCGAGATCCGCGACAAACACGTGAGACACGCACCGGCGCCTGATGGCGGCACAATGGAAGTGGAGACTTCCGAAGATATTCGCCATATCCCCTGCGTGAGCGACGAAGAATTGACCGCGCTCAGGGATCTCGCCGGCAAAGTGGAGCGCCATTACGGCAGGCCCCAGGACATCGAATGGGCGATTGATCAATCAGGAAAAATCTTTCTGTTGCAAAGCCGCCCGGAAACCGTGTGGTCCTCCAGGGACCGCGTGCCAGTCGCCAAACCGGAGGCCAATCCGCTGCAGCATGTGATGAAGATCTTTGGAGGGCGCCGATGACCCTAACGGCCAAGGATGTGGCCGAGATCATGCGGTTGCTGGAGGAATCCCACTTTGAGAGCCTGTCGCTCGAAATAAACGGTGTAAAACTGAATCTGCAACGCGGGTCTGCCGCGCGTGTACCTCCTGCCCCTGAGAGTGGAAGTCCCACCGTGGCATCCACGCCTGCAACACGCCACCCCACTCCGAAATCCAAGCCACCTTCGGAGCCGGGCCTCACGGATGTCTCCTCCCCGCTGCTTGGAGTCTTTTACGGGGCGCCGAAGCCCGGCGAGCCGCCGTTCGTACAAGTTGGCACCAAGGTGAATGCGGACACCGTAGTTGGGATCATTGAAGTAATGAAGCTGATGAATTCCGTGCGAGCGGGAGTGGCGGGAGAAGTGGTCGAGATCCTGGGCGAGAACGGGGCTTTGGTTGAATACGGAGAAATTCTTTTGCGCGTGCGTCCTGAGGCTGTTAAGTGAGCATCCGGCGTATCCTGATCGCAAATCGAGGAGAGATCGCGGTACGAGTGATTCGAACCTGCAAAGCGCTCGGAATCGAAACTGTCCTGGCTGCCTCCGAGGCCGATCTGGATTCTTTGCCGGCGAGGTTGGCCGACCGCACTCTTTGCATCGGGCCGGCGCGCCCCGCTGAGAGCTATCTGAAGACCGAGACGGTCGTACAAGCAGCATTGAGCGCAGAAGCGGATGCTATCCACCCTGGTTATGGCTTCCTTTCTGAACGTGCGGCCCTGGCGCGGCTTTGCGAAGAAGAGGGGTTGAACTTCATTGGGCCAACCTCGGCTCAGATCAAGGCGGTCGGGGATAAATTGCATGCCCGTGCGGAAGCTGCGGCCGGAGAAGTGCCGGTTGCCCCGGGCGGCGCCGCGGAGACTCTCGGTGAAGCGATGGCCGTCGGCCGCGACATCGGGGTTCCGCTGCTGATCAAAGCGGTCGGTGGCGGCGGCGGGCGCGGCATGAAGCGGGTTGACCGGTTGGAAGATCTTCCTCATGCGTTGGAACTTGCTGCCGCCGAGGCGGGCGCGGCGTTTGGAGATGCGCGAGTCTATCTCGAGCGTTACGTCGCGCACGGTCGCCACGTGGAAGTCCAGGTTTTGGGCGACGGCAAAGGTGAAGTAATCCACCTTGGGGAAAGGGACTGTTCCGTGCAGCGCCGCTATCAGAAGCTCATTGAAGAGACGCCCGCACCGAGGCTGTCAGAAAGTTTACGCGACCGTATTCTGGAGGCAGGCGTGCGTTTTGCCAAGAGGCTCCAATATCGAAGCGCCGGAACGGTGGAGTTTCTCCTTGATGCGGAGCGCGACGCTTTTTATTTCCTCGAGATGAATGCCCGGATCCAGGTGGAGCATGCCGTCACCGAAGCGGTCACTGGGATTGATCTCGTCGCAGAGCAGATTGCTATCGCCGAGGGCCGTGGCTTGCGATTAAGTCAGGATGAAGTCCTATTTGAGGGTTGCGCCATGGAATGCCGGATTAATGCCGAAGATCCCGCGCGGGATTTTCAACCTGGCCCGGGCATGGTGCGGACGGCAGTGTGGCCCGCCGGTGAAGGCGTGCGGGTTGATACGCACATCGTGTCCGGCTCATATATCCCGCCCTTCTACGACTCGCTTCTTGCAAAAATTATCGCGCACGGCCCGGACCGTCCCAGCGCACTAAAGCGATTGCGTCAGGCGATTGCTTCCACGCGTGTTGAAGGTCTCTCCACAAATTTGGCCTTCCATGCGGAAGTCCTCGCGGATCCGGAGTTCGAACGCGGAGGGGTAGAAACTTCTTTTCTCGCACGTTTCCTGGAGCGGCGGCCGTTGCCGCTGGAGACTTGAGCGATGGCCACCCTGCAAATTGTGGAGACCTCGCTGCGCGACGGCAACCAGAGCCTGTGGGCCGCGCTGGGGATTGATACCGCGAAGACCCTTACGATTGCACCGGTGATGGATCGCGTGGGCTTCAAAGCCATTGACTTCACCACTTCCACACACATGGGTGTCGCCGTCCGCTACAAAAAGGAAGACCCCTGGGAACGCATTCGCCTGATGGTCGCCGCCATGCCGAAGACGCCGTTGCAGTTTCTCTCCACCGGCTTTCGCTTCATCTCCTGGGAAACGGCCAATCCGGAATTCATGGGCCTGGTTTTCGAAACCCTGGTGAAGAATGGACTGCGACGCTTTGCGCTTGCCGATCCGATGAACGACGCGGAATCCAATGTTGCCTGCGCACGTATGGTGAAGGCCGCAGGCGGGGAATCTGTTGTAGGCGCGCTTGTATTTACGGTGAGCCCCATTCACGACGATGCCCACTACGCCGCGCGCGCGCGCACGCTTGCACAAAGTCCGGATGTGGATGCAATTTACATCAAAGATCCAGGAGGGCTGCTTTCCCCTTTACGCGCACGCACGTTGATCCCCGCGGTCAAAGCGGCGATTGGCGATAAGCCGCTGGAACTTCACTCCCACTGCACGATAGGCCTGGGAGAACTGGTCTACATGGACGCTCCTGAATGGGGCGTCAGCGTCGTTCAGTGCGCCTCCGGCGCGGCGAGCGATGGGACTTCGAATCCGCCCTCCGAACGCGTTGTGTCCAATCTTCGCGCCCTCGGTCATCGAGTGGACATTGACGACGAGGCGTTAGCCGAGGTCGGTCGTTATTTCACGTGGTTGGCCGAGGCGGAAGGGCTTCCCGCGGGCAGGCCGCAGGCGTTCGATGCCAACTATCTCCACCACCAGCTTCCCGGCGGAACGATTGCCACGATGAGGCGCCACCTTGCGGAAAGCAGAGTGTCCCACAAGGAAAGCGAAGTGATCGAAGAGCTGGGTCGCGTGCGAAAGGAACTCGGCTGGCCAATTGTGATGACGCCGTTCGCGCAAATGCTGATTGCCCAGGCGGTCATGAATGTCACCAGCAAAGAGCGCTATGAAGTGATCCCCGACGAGGTGATTCGGTATGCGCTCGGCAGATTTGGACGCCCCAATGTACCGATTGCGCCGGGGGTGATGGACCGAATCGAGTCTCTGCCGCGGACGCGGGAGCTCCGGAAAGAGTCCGACATGCCGCCAGTGGCGGAACTGCGCAAGCGCATCGGGCCGGCGCTTTGTGACGAAGAATTCCTGCTTCGGGCCACCATGCCCGATGGCCAGGTGGACGCGATGAAAGCGGCGGGTCCGGCCGCCCTAACTTACGATCCCGAAATGACGCCCGTGAAAAGTCTGATCCGGAAACTGACTGCCCGGCGCGATATCGCTTACATTTCCGTGGACAAGCCCGGCTTCCGTCTCGAACTCAAAGCTCATGCTGCTCGGACAGAGGTCTGAGCATGGCCATATCCCGAAAAGCAGGGAGACACATTCTGAAGTCCGTCGAGGGATTTATGTTCGACCTCGACGGCACGCTGATCTTGAGCGACAAATCTTTGAGCGGCTACAAATTGCTGCCCCATGCAGTGGAAGTATTGCGCGAATTGCAAGAGCGCGGCATCCCCTTCGTCACGCTTACAAATGGAACCGCCTACCCGGTTGCCGAACAGGCGCCGAAACTTCGCGCGCTAGGCTTGCCAATCTCGGACGCGGCCCTGATCACGCCATCGTCTGTGGCCGCGGACTTGATGCCTCGACACGGCGTGAAACGGGCTCTGGTGTTGGGCGTACCCGGTGTTGGGGTTCCGTTAAGCGAAGCCGGCATCCAGGTTTTGTTTCCAGGTCAGAAAGATGCCGAAGATGTGGACGCAGTCTACATCGGCTGGCACCCGGACTGCGGCATGAAGGATATCGAGGCTGCCGTCAAAGCGATCTGGAACGGTGCCAAACTTTATGTCGCGTCGGACGTCCCTTTTTTCGCCACTGCAGCGGGGAAAACGATGGGCTACTCCTACGCCATCACCGCGGCGGTGCGCAAAATGACCCGCGCACCGATGATTCTCACGGGCAAACCTTCGTTGCACGCGCTCAGGCTGGTGGCTAAGAAACTCGGCGTACCGATGCGGAAGGT
>DASSGJ010000497.1:0-11191 GCA_035693545.1 Candidatus Acidiferrum sp. | reverse complement strand
GATGGCAACCCGCCCTACTTCCAGCCTTCGATCGTTGTGCAATCCGCCGCCGAAGCCGATTCTGCCGTTCGCAAACTGAAATCCGAAGGCGTCGACTTCATCAAAGTGCAATCAGCACTCAAGCCCGAGGCCTATTTCGCCATCGCCGAAGCCGCCCGCAAAGAAAACATCCGCTTCGTCGGCCACGTTCCCGATTCCATTTCCGCCGCGCAAGCCTCCGATGCCGGCCAATCCAGCATCGAGCACCTCACCGGAATTCTCCTCGCCTGCTCTTCCCGGGAAGAAGAGTTGCGCGAGCAACAACTAAATCGGCCTGTACACAAAGAAACTCCCCGCCAGACCAGCCTCCGGCAGCGCGCCTGGCAGCAAGCCGTCCTCGACTCTTACTCCCCCGAAAAAGCGCAGAAGCTCTACGCCAAGTTCCTCGCCAACCACACCTGGCAAGTCCCCACGCTTCCTCTGCTGATCGAACTCGCCTATCTCACGCCCGCCACAGACCGCTCCGGCGATCCGAACTTGAAATACATCCCGCAAAACCTTCAACGAATCTGGAAGCAGGGACGCGCCGAAAGCCTCGCCAACAAGACACCCGGCGATTTTCTGTTGCGCGCAAAACTCGTCCAAGCCTCACTCAAAGCCGTAGGCGACATGCACGCCGCGGGCATTCCGATGATGGCCGGCACCGACTCCACCGCTCCCAATCTCGTCCCCGGCTTCGCCCTGCACGACAGCGTCGCCGACTTCGTCCAGGCAGGCCTAACTCCAATGCAAGCCCTCCAATCCGCAACCTCCAGACCCGCCGAATTCCTCAGCCGCTCCACCGAACAAGGCACCATCGCCCCTGGACAGCGCGCCGACATCGTCCTGCTCGACGCCAACCCTCTCGCAGACATCCACAACATCGAGAAAATCAACGCCGTAATTTTAAAAGGGAAATTTCTAGATCGAGCCGCGTTAGACGCGCTCCTGAACAAAGCCGCGCAATTCGCCGACAATAATTAGTGGCACCGGCATTCCTGCCTGCCCTGAGCAAAGTCGAAAGGCCGATGTTTTGGGTTTTGTATGGAAAGCCGAGGCATCACCTCGGCAAGAAATTAAACTGAAACTGCTCCGGTCTTCCTTACCGGATTAAAAAACGGCAGCGCCACCACCTTCGCCGAAACCGTCTTCCGCGCAGCCTCCACCGTCAACTCCAAACTCAAATTCGTCCCAATCGCCGCGCTCTCCCGCCCGACCGTAGCCAGTGCAATCATCCTTTTCAATGTCGGCGACCACGTCGTGGACGTCGCCTTGCCCACCTGCCGCCCCTCGCGATACACCGGCACTGCCACCCGCGAAGCCGTCGCCGGCACCTGAGGCGCCATCCCGATCTTTTCGTACAGCGCTTCCACCTCGTTCCAGTTCACTTCCAATCCCACCAATCGCCGCGCCGGCCCGCCTTTTTTCGCCTCCGCCGCCAACGCCTCGCGCCCCACAAAACTCTCTTTCTTCAAATCCACCAGCTTGCCCAGCCCAATCTCTCCCGGCGTATACCGCTGTTCCTCAATCAACGATTTTTTGCTCGAAATGTAATCCACCTCAATCAAAATCAATCCGGCCTCAATCCGCGCGATATCCAGCGCCACCATCCCCGCCGGATGAATATCGAACGCCCTTCCTTTTTCCATCAACGCGTCAAAAACCTTCACCGCGTCCTTCCACGGAGCCCAGATCTCATACCCCAAATCGCCCGTATAACCCGTTCGCGAGATATCCACCGGCACGCCCGCGATCTTTCCGTGCGTGACGCGAAAATATTTTAGCCCCGCAATGTTTGCCTCAGCCGCCGCGTGCAACAGCTTCCCCGAAGTCGGCCCCTGCAAAGCCAGCGCCGCCGTCTTTTCCGAAATGTCCTCGATCTGAACGTCCAGCCCCAGCGAGTTCTGGTTAAACCACCGCAAACTCGGATCCGCCGCCGTCCATCGGTATTCGTTTTCCCCCAGCCGGGTAATTGTTCCGTCGTCCACCACTTTGCCGTCAGGGTCGCACCAGCAGCAGTAAATCACTTGGTCCACGGCCACCTTGTTGATGTCCCGCGTAATCACCCGGTTCACGAACTTCGTCGCGTCCGCGCCGGTAACCCGGTATTTGAACAACGGCGAAATATCAATCAACGCCGCCGAATTCCTGATCGCGTTGTACTCGTGCTCGTGCGTCATCTCATAGACGCTGACCGTGTAATAGCCAGACCACTCGCGATAGCTCAGGCTCTCGCAAAGCGCCAGGGTTCTCTCATGAAATGCGGTTCCAACCGGCACATAGCCTCCGTGATTCGAACAAGACCCTGCTCTCAGCTCGTCAAAGGAACTCCGAATTATAGTTTCGATTTCCTCATGGCCGCAAGCCGCTCGGCCCCGCCAACCTGTCCCGAAGGCCAGTAATTAACTGTGTGAAGGACCCTCTGGCCAGCGTCCGCTTCGCCCTGTTTTTGTTAGCCTGAGAGTAATCTTGAGAGTCCTGAGCGCTGGCGCTCGCCGTCGGAGAGGCGGGCGCTTTCACAAAATCATTGAACCAGGTGGACTTATGGAGCTTCAAGTGAAACTCAAATTCTTCTATCGCGCATCGGCAAGCATCCTCTACCTTGGGATGGCGGCAACCCAGTCTGCCCCTCAATCGACCGCGATCTACAAGTCGGACTCTACTTCCACGGCTCAGGCCGGCACTGGCTACGTCGCTCGTACCACCAAGGCTGTGAACTATCGCCGCGCCAATGGTTCCACCCGGGTGGATCTCCAGGGCACCGAACTCCTGCAGGGCGCCAGCGCCGAAGTGAAAGTCGAAAGCAAAAAGAACCGTATGGAGATCGAAGCCAGATTTGAAGGCCTCAACGACGCCACGAAGTTTGGTCTCGAATATCTCACCTATGTCTTTTGGGCTGTCTCCCCGCAGGGCCGCGCCGAAAATCTCGGGGAAGTCGTCGCCAAAAACGGCGCTGCCCAGGTCAAAGCCGTCACCGACATGCAGACTTTCGGCCTGATCGTCACCGCCGAGCCTTACTTTGCCGTTACCCAGCCGGGCAACATGGTGGTCCTCGAAAACACCATCCCGATGACCGCCAGCGGCAAAATCGAAAATATTGACGCCACCTACGAGCTTCTTGGCCGCGGCGTCTATTCTTCTTCCAACACGAAAATCGAAAATGCCATCTTCGGTATTGATCCCAAGACTCCGCGTGAACTCTTCGAAGCCCGCAACGCCGTTCGCATCGCCCGCAACGCCAGCGGAGGTAAATTTGCTCTCTCCACGCTTGCCAAGGCCGAACAGCAACTGACCGCTGCGGAAGAGGCCTATCACGCCAAACGCGACAAAAAGATGGTGGAATCCACTGCCCGCGATGTCGTCGAAACCGCCGAAGAAGTCCGCGTCATGGCCGTGAAACAAAAAGCCGAAGAAGAAGCCCAGGCTCGCCTCGCCGCCGAGAAAAAAGCCGCCGAAGACCGCGAGGCCAAAGCCCGCGCCGATGCCGACGCCGAAGCGCGTCGCCGCCAGGAAGCCGAGCAGGCCCGCATTCAAGCCGAGCAAGCCAAGGCCGAAGCCGAGCGCATGAAACTCGAAGCCCAGCAGGCCGCTCAGGAAGCCGCAAAGCAGAAAGCTGAAGCGGAGCAGGCAGCGCTCGATGCCGCCAAACAAAAGGCCCTGGCCGAGGAGGCTCGCCAGACCGCGATTGACCAGCAGCACGCCGCCGAAGCCCAAACGCAAAAAGCTTTGCAGGCCGCCGCGCAAGCCGAAAACGAAAAGGCCCAGTTGCGCGCGCAACTTCTCGAACAACTCAATTCCATTTTGCAGACTCGCGATTCCGCCCGCGGCCTCATCGTGAATATGTCCGACGTCCTCTTCGACACCGGCAGCTCCACGCTAAAACCCGGTGCGCGCGAAAAGCTGGCCAAAATTTCCGGCATCCTCCTCGCACACAGGGGTCTTACGCTCCAGATCGAAGGCCACACCGACAGCGTCGGCACCGACGACTTCAACCAGCAACTCTCCGAACGCCGTTCGGATTCCGTCCGCGATTTCCTCGCCGAACAAGGCGTGGCCGGCAGCACCATGACCGCCCGCGGCTTCGGCAAAACGCAGCCCGTAGCCTCCAACGACACCGCCGAAGGCCGCCAGCGCAATCGCCGCGTCGAACTCGTAGTCAACGGCGACGCCATCGGCAAAACCACCCCGGTAGCCGCCAGCGCCACCTCCCCCAACTGATTCGTCCCTGTGGCGGGCCTCTTCTGCGGAGGACACCTTTTTGTATTTGAATCCCGGCTCGGCAGTAGTGGACCAGTTTCCGATTCACCGCCCTGCCGGGCAATTGAACGGAACCGTGGCAAATTCGAGTTCGATGACTGAGTCCAAAAACCACCGGCTGGTTGTTTGTGCGTTTGTTTTCCTTGTATTCGCTTTTGGATTGTCTGGATGTTGGCGTGGAAATACCGCGCACCATACAGACGCCTTGATTGTGTGTCCCGGAGCCGAGCGGGTCGACTGGGGGCGTTTTCAAGGCACTGACCAACTCGCTTATCAGGTAAAGGTGGGATATCCGGCCGATAGCACGATTGCGTGCATCTCGAAGAAGTTGAGCGCAAACGGTTGGCAGCCGTTGAAGGAAGACTTTTGGAATCCGGGGCTTCCCTCATCACAAGTCAGAGGCTGGACGCACTTTACTGATGTGACGGTTCATCCCGAAGCAGCCGTCGATGCTTGGGTCGCCCAATGGCAGAATCAAGCTGGCGATGTTGCTTGGTATTACCTGCAATATAGGTACCCACCGCAAGACCGTTACACTCTTTTCGTGAACGCAGGTTTCATACCAGCGAATAAAGCGAAGAACGAGCCGAAGACTCCACAAAATCGGAAATAGCCGCGACCTTCATACTGCCAACTCCTAGCAATCGGAGACCGGCCCACCAGCGACTCCGCCATCTCCTTGTGAACCCGCCTCACTCTCAGTAGAATGTTTCGTTCCAAGTTTCATCGAATTCCTCTTCTTCATACTGGAGTCCTAGCGCATGCCGCAGTTCTACGATGTTGTCGTCATCGGAGGCGGTCACAACGGCCTGGTTAATGCCGCCTACCTGGCCAAAGCCGGCAAGAAAGTTGTCGTCCTCGAGCGCCGCGGTGTCCTCGGCGGTGCTGCCGTCACCGAAGAAATCGTCCCCGGTTTTCTTTTCTCTGAATGTTCTTACGTCGTCTCTCTCCTCCGCCCCGAAATCATCCGCGAACTCAATTTGCCCCACTACGGCCTCGAAATTCTTCCCCTCGATGGCACCTTTTCCCCGATGCTCAGCGGCGACTATCTCTGGCGCGTCAACGATCACGCCAAAACCCAGCGTGAAATTCGCCGCCACTCGCGTCTCGACGCCGAAGCCTACGACGAATTTTCCAAAATGATGACGCCGATGTGCCGCTTCGTGAAGCCCATGCTCTCGATGATCCCGCCCGATCCCACCACGCTGAATCCCAAGGATCTCAAGCAGCTTCACTTCATGCTCCAGCGTTTCCGCGAACTCAGCTCCGACGAGCGCTACACATTGATCCAGCTCATGACCATGAGCGCCGCCGACTTCCTCGACCAGTGGTTCGAGACCGACGTCCTTAAAGCCACCATGTCCGCCTCCGGCATCATCGGCACATTTCTCGGCATTCGTTCCCCCGGCACTGCCTACGTTCTTCTCCACCACTACATGGGAGAAATTGACGGCGCGTTCCGCTCCTGGGGTTTCAGCCGTGGCGGGACGGGCCAAATCTCAAACTCCATCGCTGGCGCCGCGCGCGATCTCGGCGTCGAAATCCGCACCAACGCTCCCGTCGGAAAAATCCTCAACAAGAATGGCCGCGCGATCGGCGTGGTCCTGCAATCCGGCGAAGAAATCCGCTGCAACGTCGTCTCTTCCAGCGTCGACCCGCATCACACATTCCTCTCTTTCATGGACGCCAAGGATCTCCCAGGGGATTTCGTCGAAAGCGTCAAGCGCTACAAATTTCGCGGCTCCTCCGGCAAAGTAAATATCGCCCTCAGCGCGCTGCCCGATTTCAAAGCCCTGCCTGGCCCCGGCGCGCACCTCCGTGGCGCAATTTCGATTTCGCCCGGCATGGAATATATGGAGCGCGCCTACGACGACGCCAAATACGGCCACTACTCTCAGCGTCCTTACGTGGATATGGTCATTCCCAGCCTCACCGATCCCAGCGTCGCGCCACCGGGCAAACACGTCCTTTCCTGTTTCGTCCAATATGCGCCGTACAAACTCGCGCAAGGTACCTGGGACGATCACCGCGAAGCCTTCGGCAACAATGTCATCAACACGATCGCCGAGCACGCGCCCAACATCAAGGACATCATCATTGAGAAGCAGGTCCTCACGCCGCTCGATCTCGAGCGTGAATTCGGCCTCACCCAGGGCAATATTTTCCAGGGAGAACTCTCGCTCGAACAACTCTTCTTCCTTCGCCCTGTTCCCGGTTGGGCCTACTACAAAACTCCCATCGACAATCTCTACATGTGCGGCTCCGCCACGCATCCCGGCGGCGGCATCATGGGCGCCAACGGCCGCATCGCCAGCCAGGTCATCCTGAAAAACTGGAAGAAGGCGGCCAACTGACCATGCCACTCGGACAAAAAGTTGTTCTCATCGGCGGTGGTCACAACGCGCTTATCACTGCTTTCTACTTGGCCAAGGGCGGCTTCAAGCCCACTGTTCTCGAGCGTAGCGAACACCTTGGCGGCGGCGCCATCACCGAGGAATTTCATCCCGGCTTCAAAGCGTCCACGCTTTCGCACACGCTTGGGCCGCTTCGCGCAGACGTCGCTCGCGATCTGCAACTCGAACGGTTCAATCTGCACATCATTCAGCCTGAACCTCGGCTTTTCGCTCCATCGCAAGACGGGCGCGGTCTCCTCTTTTCCAACAACCATGAGAGAACCGCGGCCGCGCTTTCGCATCTGCCTGTGAAAGAGGGCGCGCGCTACACCGAATTCGCGGCCGCGCTTGAGGAAATGTCCCAGGTCTTCGGCCACATCGCTTCGATCACGCCGCCGGCCATTGATCATCCTTCACCGGAGGATTTCTGGAACCTGCTTACGACTGGCCGCGCCGTTCGCGGACTCGGCAAACACGGCATCTTCGATCTCCTTCGCTGGGGTCCGATGGCCGTTGCCGATTTCGTTGCGGAGTTCTTCGACACGGAGTTGCTGCGCGCGGTCATCGCTGCTCGCGGGATCTTCGGAGCTAATCTCGGACCGTGGTCCGCGGGCTCGACCGCACTTCTGCTGCTGCGTGCGGCGGCTGATCCGCATCCTGTTGGATCGGCGGCTTTCCCGCGCGGCGGGCTTGGCGAGTTCTCGCGGGCGCTTGGCGAAGCGGCTAAAGCCGCGGGCGCAGAGATTCGCACCAACGCAGAAGTGCAGCAGATTCGCACGAAAGGCGGCGCGGTTTCGGGCGTTGTGCTTGCCGACGGGGAAGAGATCGCATGCGAAGCCGTTGTTTCGGGCGTTGATCCGAAGCGCACGTTCTTCCAGTTGCTGGATCCTGCGAATCTCGATCCTGTGTTTGCGATGCGGATGAAGAACTTCCGCGTTTCGGGCAGCGTCGCCAAAGTGCATCTTGCGCTTGGCGAATTGCCGCACTTCACGTCGCTTTCGGATACGGTTTCGCCGGACAGTTTCCGCGAAGCGCTTTCCGGGCGGATTCACATCGGGAATGAGATTGATTACCTGGAGAAGGCGTTCGACGCATCGAAGTATGGCGAGATTTCCGCGGCGCCGGTTTTGGACGTGACGATTCCGACGATTCTGGATCCTTCGCTTGCGCCCGACGGAAAGCATGTGCTTTCGGCGTATTTCCAGTTCGCGCCGTACAAGCTGAAGAAGGGAACGTGGAATGAGCGGCGCGGCGAACTGGCGAACTCCGTGATCAAGACGCTTTCGGCTTACGCGCCGAATCTTCCGCGGCTGGTCGAATCGGCGCATGTAATTACACCGCTTGATCTGGAATCAACTTATGGTTTCACGGGCGGGCACATTTTCCATGGCGAATTGGCGCTCGATCAAATTTTCACGATGCGGCCGATTCTCGATTGGGCGCGGTATCAGACGCCGGTGAAGGGGTTGTTCCTGTGCAGCAACGGGACGCATCCGGGTAACGGTTTGACCGGCGCTTCGGGAGCGAATGCGGCCAAGGAAATCATCCACGAACTCCGGTAGCCTCCGCCCGGTTGTGATCCTGAGGGGCGCGCGGTTTGCGGCCCGAAGGATCTCAACATAAAGTTCGTGCTCGATTTTGACGATGAGATTCTTCGCCCATCCTCGTCGGATGGGCTCAGAATGACACCACTTACTACTATGGCGACGATTAATAGAGAAAAGCTGAAGAAGCTGCAGGAACGCGAGGCGAAGCGCTTTGTGACGGAGCATCCGCGTTCGGCGGAGTTGTACAGGCGCGCGCAGGGATCGTTGCTGGGCGGCGTTCCGATGAACTGGATGAAGAAGTGGGCGGGCGAATTTCCGGTTTTTGTGACGAAGGCGAAGGGCGCGCACTTCACCTGCGCGGATGGAAAAGAGTACGTGGATTTGTGCCTCGGCGACACCGGCGCGATGACGGGACATTCGCCGGACGTGGTGGCGGAGGCGGTGGCGAAGCGCGTGAAAGAAGGAATCACGCTGATGCTGCCGACCGAGGACGCGATCTTCGTCGGCGAAGATTTGAAGAAACGCTTCGGGCTGCCTTACTGGCAGTTCACGCTGACGGCTACGGATGCAAATCGTTTCTCGATTCGCATCGCGCGCGAGATTACCCAGCGCTCGAAAATCCTGGTGTTTCACTATTGCTATCACGGCACCGTGGATGAATCGTTCGCCACGCTCGAGAACGGAGCGGTCGGGCCTCGGCGCGGCAACATCGGGCCGCCGGTGAATCCGGCGGAGACCACGCGCGTCGTCGAGTTCAACGATCTCAACGCGCTCGAAGACGCGCTGAAGCACAACGATGTGGCCTGCATCCTGGCCGAACCGGCGATGACCAATGTCGGAATCATTCTCCCTGACGATGGGTACTGGAAGCAGGCGCAGGAGCTGGCGAAGCGGTATGGCTCGCTCTTCATCGCCGACGAAACGCACACGATCTGCGCCGGGCCGGGCGGCTGCACGGCGGCGTGGAAGCTGGAGCCGGACCTGGTCGTCTTCGGCAAAGCGATCGGCAGCGGGATTCCGGGCGCGACGTACGGCTGCTCTGAAGAAGTGGCGCAGCGGATTTCGGCGCGCATCCACCTGGAGGATTGCGACGTCGGCGGGATCGGCGGAACGCTGGCGGGCAACGCGCTGTCCCTGGCGGCGATGCGGGCCACGCTTGCGAATATTCTGACCGCGAAAAATTTTGAGAAGATGATGCCGCTGGCGGTGCGCTTCAACGACGGCGTCGCCGCGGAGATCAAGAAGCATGGCCTGCCGTGGAACGTGCAGCGGCTGGGTGCCCGCGCCGAGTACACCTTCTGCCAGCGGGCGCCGCGCAACGGCGGGGAATCCGCGGCCGCGGCCGACTTTGAGCTGGAGCGCTTTCTGCATCTGTATGCGCTGAACCGCGGGGTTCTGCTGACGCCCTTCCACAACATGGCGCTGATGTGCCCGGAGACGACGGCGGAAGATATTGATCGGCATACGAAGATTTTTGCGGAAGCGGCGAATGAGTTGATGTAGCTCCGAAACGGAGAGCTTCGGACATCCCCGTCCTTAAATCTGCCCGCCTGCATGTAGCCCCTCGTTGAAGTTGAAACCTTGCCACGGTCCCTCTCTCCATGGCCGACGTTCGCGCGGCGCGAACGGAAGAGAAAATCGGCCATTCCGATCGGGATGACGGAGGGTGAGCCGTGCGGCTTGACGCTGCTAGGCGAATTTGCTTTTTCTGTCATCCCGAGCGAAGCAGCCCGATTTCTTCTTTCGCGCCGCAGTTTGGCGCGTCGGGCTGCGTAGTCGAGGGACCGGGGCAAGGAGTGAGGTTCAATTCCCGTTTCTGTGCGCGCCATGAACTCCCCGAACATCAATGCGGAAAATCTTCGCTCAGGTCGCGGAACTTTGGATTCATGGAGCGGATCAGGGCGAGTTTTTTCTCACGGCGCCAGCTTTTGATTTGCTTTTCGCGATGGATGGCGGATTTGGGTTGGCCGTGCGGTTCGTAGTAGACGAGGCGCGTGACGTCGTACGTTTTTGTGAAACCTTCGATGAGCTTTGCTTGGTGCTGGCGCACGCGGCGCTCCAGGAAATTGGTGATGCCGGTGTAGAGGACGCCGGTGGCACTGGCTAGGATGTAGACGTGGTAGACGGCCATTCGCAGGACCTCACTTCACGATCGAATTCGTGCCAATGATCTGGGTTGGACAGGGTTGGTCGCCATGGTCCCTCTCTGCGCAGCCCGACGCGCCGAACTGCGGCGCGGAAGAAAAAATCGGGCTGCTCCGCTCGGGATGACGGAGTTGAAAAGGCATCGCGAAGAACGTGGTCGGACCAGGGGACCGGTATATCCCCCCTCCCGGGGGTCTTGTATGTACGGGAATGGTTGGAGATAGGAAAAGTTGGGAGTCTGTAGTCTGGAGTCGGCAGTTGACAGATGAAGAGGCAGAGGAAGGAAGGACTCACCGCAGAGACGCAGAGGGCGCCCCTCGGAAGAGGCTCGGGGCAAGCAGAGACCGGGACGCAGAATCGGAATGGCGGAATCTGGGAGAGGAAGCATCGTCGCGATCAGGAGTTGGAAGGAGGTTGGGATTGAGATTGACCTTGGTCCTGGGCGGCGCGGGAGGCGGCTTCTTTGAAGGCGGGGTTGAGCTTGCCGAATCTGGGGTTGTAGGCGAGGTCTAGGGTTTTGAGGAGGGCGTGGGAGAGGTTGCTGGACTCCTGGCGGGCCTGCTTGCTGCCCCTGGAGGTGAGGAGGAGCTGGGCGAGGTAGCCGAAGGTGGCGGCGCGCCGGGTGGAGATGCGGTTGGCGGCGAGGGCGCGGAAGACGCGGGACATGGCGCGGTGAACGTCTTCTTCGGAGGGAGGATCGTTCTCGAAGAGGCCGATTTCGGCGAGGAGGTCTTCGTTGTGCTCGACGGGAGCGCGGGGTTTGAGGAGGTCGCCGTGGGAGCGGCAGTAGCCGTTGAGGGAAGGGACGGAGGGCATGCAGCAGCCGCTGCC
>DASSGJ010000496.1:0-5740 GCA_035693545.1 Candidatus Acidiferrum sp. | reverse complement strand
TTGGGCGCGACGATGGCGATGGCTGGGGCGTATGTGTTCCACGAAGGAGTGATTCGCGTGGATGTGGATGAGCATCGCGCTGGCGGGTCGCATGTGCATTTCTGGGTGCCGGCGACGGTGGTGTCGGCGGGAATGCATCTGGCGCCAAAAGAGCAATTGAACCATGTGACGGAAGAGGCGCGGCCGTTCCTGCCGGTGCTGCGCGAGGTGTCGAAGGAGTTGGAAAAATATCCGAACGTGGAGTTGGTGGACGTGACGGATGCGCGGGACCACGTGCGGATCGCGATGGAGGACGGGAAATTGCGGATTGATGCGGTGAGCGGGGATGGGGACGTGGTTCATCTGAGCATACCGGCGAGCGTGCTTCGGGACGTGGCGGATGAGTTGGAGGAGAAGGCGCCGGGGGTGTGAGGCGGAAGATAGAAGATAGAAATTGGAAAATTGGGAAGGAAGAAGCGGCACGGTTTCGGCTTTGCCGCTTTTTTTTGAGAGGAAGAAAGAGGGGACTTAACGCAGAGGGCGCTGAGGTGAGCGCGCAGAGTTCGCGGAGAAAGCGCGAAGAAGGATGCTGAAAAACGAAAGGCGCCCGCCTCAGAAGGCGGCCGCTACATGTGGCTAGGCGGCGGGTGAGCTGCCGGGTTGGAAATAGACTTCGTCCTGGATGGCGTCTTTTTTCCAGCCGGCGCGGAGGAGCATGCCGCGACCGGTTTCGACCATGCCGGGATGACCGCAGAGGTAGCCGGTAGTGTCGGCAGGCGAAAGATTCCAGACTTCAATGTACTTGCGAATGAGGTCGTCGACGCGACCGAGTTCGCCATGCCAAGCGGAATTGTCCCAGGGACGGCTGATGGACGGGACGTATTTCAACCAAGGGACTTCGGCGGAGATCTTTTCGAGTTCTTCGCGATAACCGAATTCATGGGCGTGGCTGGAGCCTTGAAGGCAGAACAGCCGGTGCTCACCGGGCATGGGGCTGCCGCCCTTTTTCCAATCCTGATAAATCGTGCGGATGTAGCTGACATAGGGAGCAATGCCGGTCACGGTGGAAAGCAAGAGATGATTTTTGCGTCCGCTGCGGAGATCGAGGGTGAAGCGGCCCTTGGCGAAGCGGCGGAGGAGGAGCGGAGTGTCCTTCTTCATTTCGTAAAGGAGCGGAGAAAGCTTTCCTTCCGGGACGCGCTCGACGAAAAACTCGAGAGCGGGTTCGTAGGGGGAGGAGCAGATGGAATAGGCGCGTTCAAGACGCTTTTCACCATTTTCGACGCCGAGGGTGGCGTACTGGCCCGCGAGAAAGGTGAACGGGCCGCCGGGATCGATTTTCAGGACGAAGAGGTCGGCGGCGATGTCGCGGCGTTCGAGAATGCGTGCGGGAAGGAATTTGTCTGGACTAGCGACCAAAGGGGCCCCCTAAGGATAGGATGCGCGAATCCGTGCTGCGTCACGCGCGGAAGAGTGCGCGTGAGGAGTTAAGAGTATGGACTAAGAGGGGCGATTTGGGGGGGAGAAGTGAGAAAGAGTGGTCGCGGCTGGTTGTAGAAGTGAGGCGCGTTGGTTGCCATGGTCCCTCCACTCCGTGGCCGGCGCACAAAACTGCAGTGCGCAAGAAAAAACCGGCCACTCCGGTCGGGATGACAGATTAGAAAAGTGCGTGTGCCACGAAGGAAGCTGTTCGGAGTGAATGGAATGCGCGTTAGGGTTAGGGATGCTGACGCTGCTGCTGCATCTGCTGCATCATTTCCTGCATGTCGAATTGTTTGACGGGGCCGGTGATGCGGTCGGCGGCATTGTCCAGAATCTTGGAGAGGACCTGGGTGCTGCCGTTGCCGCTGATTTCCTTGACCATGCCGAAGGGCGTGACTTTGTCGCTGGTCCAAGCTTCGCCGTGAGTTTTGTCGTTGCGCCAGTGCTCGCAGGAAAACGTGCCGGCGGGGACGGTCACGGATTCCGTGCCGACGGAATGCCAGTCGTTGAGATTTTCTTCGATTCGGTCTTTGCGGGCGGCGTTCATGTGCGCGGGCATTTCCATGGCTTGCTGGCCCGGGGGCTGCATGATCATGCGGTGGAACTGAAAATCACCGGGGGTGATGAGGCTCTTGCCGACAAAAGGTTTTCCCTTGGAGTCGACAAAGTAGATCTGCATCCAGAAGCCTTCCTTGCCTTCGAAAGAATCCTTGGCGACGATGGCGATTTCGCTGGTGCGGATGTCTTTGCCATCCTTGTCGGTGTCGAGATAAACGGCGCCTTTGCCGACGACGGGGTGAAAAGCCTTGGCGATGGCGGGGCGCTTGAACATGTCCATGCCCATCATCTGAGCGCGGGAGGGAGAAGCGGCGACGAGTGAAATTGCCGCAAGAATTGCCAGGAAGTGCCAACTACGTTTCATGCATTGCTCCCTTCGAGGATGGAGGACAGCGAGGCCCGAGGTTTGGATTCGGGCGGCTCCGTGTGGGGAGTTCATATCAAGTTCGGTTGGGGAATGCAATTGGGTGACTGTGGAAGAGTGTGCAAAAAAAAGAGAGGACTGGTGATTGGTGACTCGTGACTGGTGGAAGATGGAAGGGACTTAACGCAGAGGACGTAGAGGAAGCGCGCAGAGTTCGCTGAGAAGAGAGAAATCTAAGAGCACAGGCTGAAGCCTGTGCTACCGCGGCTACTCGTAGGCTAGGGCTTCGACGGGGTCGACGCTGGAGGCGCGGAGGGCGGGAATGGCGGCGCCGAGAGAGGCGCCGATCAGGGCGAGACCGATGGAGCCGACGACCCAACCGGGTGTGAGGAGAATGGAGAGGCCCGGGTTGGTTTGCTTGAGGATGGCTTCGGTGAGGAAGGTGATGCCGATCCCGAGGAGGCTGCCAGCGATGGTGAGGAAAAGGGTTTCGCCGAGAAGCATTTTGACAACGTCGAGACGGGAGAAACCGAGGGCCTTGAGAATGCCGATCTCGCGAGTGCGTTCGAGAATCATGGTGTGCATGTTCATCAGGACCACGAGGAAGCTGATGACGATGCCGAGGCCGACCATGGTTTTAATAAATGGTTTTAGCTCGGGAAGATTCGAGGAGTTCATCAGGGAGACGTATTCAGACATGGAGCGGATGCGATTCTGGGGATCAAGCTTGAGAATTTCAGCGCGGGCGGCTTCGGTATCGCCTTTGCTGCGGACGAAGACCATGGAGATGTGATTTTCGGCGCCGAGGATGTCCTGGCCGGACTTGAGAGGGATAAAGAAACGGGCGCCCTTGCCATGCGCGACGATGCCGGAAACGGTGAATGGGTGATTGGAGAGAGAAACGGTGTCGCCGACCTTGAGGTGGCGGGTCTGGGCGATGATGTCGTCGGCGAGAGCTTCGTCCGCAGCCTGGAAGGGACGCCCGGAGCGGAAGATGAAACCCTGGCTGAGAGCATTGAAGCGCTTGTAATCAATGGCGAAGATGTTTACGAAGGTTTTGGGGTCGGAGAGGATCAGGGTCGGGGCAGCTTCGTCAACATCGGGGAGGCCGGCGATCCGGTCGCCGAGGGACTCCGGCATAACCGCGCTGGCAAAGGCGAAGAACATGGAAGAGTTGGGCGGCTGGACGAGGATATCAGCGCCAACGCCTTCGACGCGCTTGCCCCATTCGGCAACGACGCCACTGGTGAGGCCAACAATCATCAGAATTAGAACTACCTGGATGGAAATAGCGAGGATGCTGAGCGCGCAGCGAAGAGGGCGAGCGGCGAGGTTGCCCCAGAACATGCGCAAGAGAGAAAAAGGACCTTCGTAAGTGTCGGGCATAGAAGAGACGCGATTGAGTCTTTCGTTCACTGAGAAATTGCCGAGCTTTCTGGAAATTATGGAAACATTTGAAGTTGAGATCCTTCGGACATCCTCATCGGATGTCCTCAGGATGACAAGTTCTCGTCTTCCAGCACGTACCCGTCAGAAAATTCGCTCGGTGAAGAGCTGCGTCCGTCAGGCACTAGAACTTCACGACCGCTGGTAAGAATGTAGCATTGGGGAAGAAAGCGGTCAAAAGAGAAACGGGCGGAGTTGTAGCACGAAGAATGCCGAAGTGCAGCAAGAATTATTTCTGTACGATGAAGTTTTGCACATGAGTGTTGATAACCTTGTGGAAAGAACGGGTCGTGGAAGGGTTAACTCCGCAAAATTCAACACGATGATGCGGATTGCACAATTTTGGTGCAATGCGCCGGGACGAAGGCAGGAATCCGGAAAAAATATCGGCGCGAGTGATAAAGATCACAGAGTTGTTGGCAGAAAAGCACAATTTTTTGGCGGCAGAGAGTTTTTGGAATGGAAAACTTTTGCAAACTGACGACTGCGAAGAGAATACTTCCGTGAAACATTCGCGTGAAACATTTTGAAACGGATGTTCGGGGAAATTTAGTACCACTTCGGAGGACGGTCAAGATGAATCTTGACGACTTGCTTGGAATCGGTGATGTCGTACCAACGGCCGTAGGACTTCCAACCTTCCGCTACGACTTGAATGAGAACGCGGCCGATGGGAGGTTGCGGAACGTGAGCGATGCCCTGCATGTTGGTCTTGACGTTGACTTCGGTCTTTTTGTCTTTGATTAAACGATCCTGCTGAGTCTTGAGATAGACGCTGGCGTTTTCGACGGGCTTGTCGGCATCGCCGCCGGTGATTTCAATGGTGAGACGGGGAATAGGCGCAGGGGCAGGCGATTCTTTCGGAGGCGCGGATTGCTGTGCGGGCGCTGAAGGGCACGCGGTCAAGAAGAGCAAGACTAGGCAAGCTGAGCAAGAGAACCTGGAAAGTTGCATGGCCGTTTCCTGAATATGTTGGCTGGAAAAGGCGTGCGGGTCAAGTTGGATGAGGAGTTGAGAAAGCAAGGGAAAAAGACTGGGTAAGTTATTGAATCAATTCGTACAGATAGCGTGCGTAAAATTTGACTCGCGATGCGGTGTCTTGTCAGTATGGTGGGCTACGGAGCGCAGTGGAAACTGAGGAGAAGACATGGGATTTGCCACGAACGCGATACATGTGGGCCAGGAGCCGGATCCATCGACGGGGGCGGTGGTCGCGCCGATCTATCAGACGTCGACGTACGTTTATGAAGAACTCGGGAAATCCAAAGGCGGATATGACTACGCGCGGACGAATCATCCGAACCGCAAAGCGCTGGAGCGCACGGTAGCGAAGCTGGAAGGCGGGCACGCGGCGTACGTTTTTACTTCGGGGATGGCGGGGATTGACGCGGTGTTCCGGTTGTTGCGGCCGGGAGATCATGTGGTGCTGTCGGAAGCGGTGTACGGCGGAGTTTACCGGTTATCCACGCAGTTGCTGGTGCATTTTGGATTGGAATTCAGTTTTGTGGACACGACGGACCCGGCGATCGTGCTGGGAGCGATGCGGCCGAACACGAAGATGCTGTACATCGAGACGCCGACGAACCCGACGCTGCGGATTACGGACATCGCGGCGATGGCGAAACTGGCGAACGAGCGGCGAACGACGCTGGTGGTGGACAACACGTTTATGACGCCGTATTTGCAAAGGCCGATCGAACTGGGCGCGCACATTGTGGTGCACTCGATGACGAAGTATATGAACGGGCACAGCGACGCGACGGGCGGGGCGGTGATCCTGACGCGGCCGGACGATGCGGACAGGATTTATTTTACGCAACGGTCAGCGGGTGCGGGGCTGGCGCCTATGGATTGCTTTCTGGTTTCGCGCGGGTTGAAGACGCTGGCGGTGCGGATGCTGCAGCACAATGC
>DASSGJ010000495.1:0-4292 GCA_035693545.1 Candidatus Acidiferrum sp. | reverse complement strand
TCCTTTACGTCCTCAACTTACTTCTTCGGCCTCGACTCCGGCGGCACCAATCCATTCGCCCTGTAATACACGACCAACTGCCCGTAGTGCTCTCCCGAATGCTCGATCAACCCGTAAGCCACGTCGTACAGCCGGTCCAGATGCTTGTCCCCGACGTCGACCGCTTCCATCAGCCCTTTGTCGCCCTTGGCCTTGATCTCCGCCGCCCCATCTTCCACGCACTTCTTCACGAACGCCACCAACTCCGCCCGGGTCTTCACGCTCACGTCTTTCGGGTCGTCGGCATAGCGTGGCTTCTTCCCCGCGGCCGTATCCGTGAAGTAGTACATGGACGCCGAAGCGTGCACTATGTTCGCCACAAACGTCCGCGAGTCCGCCTGCGGCTTGAACGAAAACTTGTCCTCGGGAAAATCTCCCGCCATCGCGATCAATTTCCGTCCGATATCATTCCACTGCTCCAGCACCGCTTCCGAGGGGCTGGGAGCCGGCCCCGGCGCTTTCTTTGCGGCTTCCTGCGCCCGCAGGGGAGCCAGCGCAAAACACACCGCCAACCATACCAAGGCAAATCTTGAAAAACGGTTCATCTCTTTTCTCCTTTGAGAGTTAAGGCGAAGGGCTTTCTCTTCCCTTTAAGACGACTGGCCACTCCGAACGTTTCACTGGGGCG
Source organism: Candidatus Acidiferrum sp. (assembly GCA_035693545.1). Classification (GTDB taxonomy): domain Bacteria; phylum Acidobacteriota; class Terriglobia; order Acidiferrales; family UBA7541; genus Acidiferrum. The sequence continues at coordinate 3,625 of DASSGJ010000495.1, read as the reverse complement.
GGAAAAAGGCAGGCCAACCGGTCTCTGGCCGCCCGCCATCATACTTTAGGAGCCCCCGAAAGTCGCGCAAAGGTGCAGAAAAGGGGAGGTTTATTTCTGGCTACGGGCCCTAAAGACGTTACAAAAGCCTTACGCCCTGCGTGTTAATCTGGTAGGACATAGTCGAGGGAGTACCACATTGAATTGGAGTTGGTTTTTACTTCGGGTTTTGATCGGGCTGTCTGTCGTGACGGTCCTGTTTTTGTCCCAGCGCTTCTGGTACCGGGCCTTGTGGCGCGTTACCGGTCACTGGGGCCGCACCTTTTTGCGCGTCGGCGTCCGTCTGCTTTACCTTTCCGGCCTGCTGCTGATCATTGCCACGATTGCCGATAATATTCGCCAAGACCATGGCCGGTTGCTTCCCAATCACTCCCCGGTTACCACCTTCGCGGGCCTGTGGTTCTTAAGCGCGCTCTTTGGCTATCTGGCCATCAAATTTGTCCACGCTATTGAGTGGCTCTGGCACCGCTTCCATAAGCCCGTGCCGCAGGACGCCGCCAAGCTGCCCGCGCACCGCATTGATCTCGAGGACATCGTTCCCGACCCCTCGCGCCGCACTTTTTTCCGCACGGCCAGCATGGTGGCCGGAGCCGCCCCGTTTCTTGGCGTGATGTATGGCTTTGCCGCCGAGCGCTTGCGCTACGAATTGCACCGCGTGGAAATCCCCATCAACAACCTGCCCGCCGAACTCGACGGCATGCAGATTGTCCAGATCAGCGACATTCACTTGAGCGCGTACATGACCCGCGAATCCGTCCGCCGCGCCGTGGATATGGCCAACGAAGTCGGCGCCGACCTGGCCGTCGTCACCGGCGACCTGATCACCGGCATGCACGACTCCATGTGGGATTGCGTCGAAGAAGTGCGCCAGTTGCGCGCCCCGCTGGGTGTCTACGGCTGCAACGGCAACCACGAGATTTACGCTCGCGCGGAAGATCTGGCCCAGCGCCTTTACCACCAGGCTGGCATGAAGCTGCTGCGCCATGAAAACGCCATCATTCATTACAAGGGCGCGCAACTGAACCTAATCGGTGTGGATTACCAGCGCGAACGCACCCCCGGCGGACGCAAACAACAGATGCTTGCGAATTTCGAGCCGCTGGTGCGCCGCGACATGCCCAACATCCTGCTGTCGCACAATCCGAACACCTTCAATCGCGCCGCGGAACTGGGCGTTGAACTTTCGCTCGCCGGCCATACCCACGGCGGCCAGGTGCAGGTCGAAATTCTCGACGTCAGCCTCAGCCCCGCGCGCTTCATCACAGATTACATCGCCGGCCTCTATCACCGGCCGCTGCTCATGCCCGATCAGCCAAAGCGCAAGGGCGAAACCATCAAGCTCATGCCCAACGCCCCCAACGGCCTCGCCGCTCTCTACGTAAACCGCGGCATCGGCACGGTCGGCGCCCCGGTCCGCCTCGGCGCGCCCCCAGAAATCACCCACATCGTCCTTCGCCGCGTGTAAGCCCTATCGGGACTTAGTCGATCCGAACGATGGCAGCGCCACCTTTAATACTGCAGTTTTTGCTGCTCCTTTTGACACACTTGTGGTTGGTGACAAAACTTGTTGCGACCATGTCTTGTTCTTCGTCGCCGGAACTTTCCACAATCCTGATATGCGTGACATCGCGGTCTCTTGTCACCCACAATCTGGTTCTGGCATTGAAGGGATGGGGGATTAGCCCCTCACCGACTCTAGCAGTGAATGCTACATCCCTCTCAGGGAGACACGAAGGCTCGATTGAGGATGAGAGAAGCCAATCCGGACCATGGAGTATAGCCGCCCGATGCTTGTGCTTCGCCTGGGACCATGACTGGATGCAAGAGAATAGGCTCCCACGTGGGGAAAAAACGGGCCGAGAATTTTGATTTGAGTAAGCCTGATCATCCGGCCGAATTTCCAAAGAACCATCGGCGGCCAAGGCTGAACACAACAACAGGCACGTCAACGTAACGCCCGTTCCTATGAGCATGAGCCGCGAATCCATCCCACTTCATTTAGACACCGGGGAAACGCACAGGTTCCGTCCTTCCGGTTTCCCGCACGTAGTTTGAACCAAAGATTGTTCTCTCGTGATTCATTTGAAGGTGAACCGTTGCCTCACTCGGAACGTTTCTTTGTTTTTGGGGCGAATGCTAGAATCTCCTCGGTCATTTCATGAACATTAAAGAGAAGAACTACTGGCTGGAGACGGTGGCGGAGCCTGCCACCGGCCTAACCGGCGCGTTGCCCGAAAAAGTAGACGTCGCTGTCGTTGGCGGAGGATTTTGTGGCCTCTCGGCGGCGCGGGTGCTGGCGCAGCGTGGCGTGCACGTGGTGCTTTTCGAAGCCGAATCGCTCGGCTGGGGCGCAAGCTGTCGCAACGGCGGCATGGTGCTGACCGGCATGAAGCTGCCCGTGCCTACGCTGATCAAGCGTTATGGCCGCGAAGCCGTGCAGCGCATGTACGCCGCATCGCTCGAATCCATTGATCTCCTCGAGCGCATCGTCCACGAAGAGGGCATCGACTGCAATTTCTCGCGCTGCGGCCACCTGGAAGTCGCCTGCAAGCAGGCCCATTTCGATCATTTCTCCACTGCTGCCGCGCGCATCAAGAACGAGTTCAATCACGAACTCCGCATCATCCCGAAGGACGCGCTCAAAAGCGAAATCGGCTCTCCAATTTATTTCGGTGGAATGGTGGATGAATCCAGCGCCAGCGTAAATCCCGCCCGCTATGTGAACGGACTCGCGAAAGCGGCTGAGCGCCACGGCGCCTGCCTTTACGATTACACTCGCGTCACCGGCATTTCCTCGCAGCCAAATGGCGCTGGCGGCAGCTTCCGCGTCGAAACCACACGCGGCGCACTCACCGCCAAAGAAGTCTTTCTCGCCAGCGGTGCATACACGACAGCAGCCACTCCTGCTCTGCGCAAAAAAGTAATTCCCATCGGCTCCTACATCATCGCCACGGAAATCCTTCCCGACACTCTCGCCGCCGAAGTCAGCCCGCGCAACCGCATGATCTACGACTCCAAGCATTTCCTCTACTATTACCGCCTGACGCCCGACAATCGCATGCTCTTCGGAGGCCGCGCCGCCTTCTTCCCCGAGTCGGAAAGCACGGTCCGCGAAAGCGGGGAGCTCCTCCGCCAAGGCATGGTTCAGGTCTATCCCCAGTTGTGCGACACCAAAGTCGAATACGTCTGGGGCGGCACGCTCGACTTCGCCATGGATGTGATGCCGCACGCGGGAAAAATTGACGGCATGCATTTCGCCGTAGGCTTCGCCGGCCACGGCGTGGGCGCCGCCACCTGGATGGGCGCCAAACTCGCAAACGTAATCTGCGGCGATCCCGACGACAATCCCTTCTCTCGCATCCCGTTTCCCGCCGCGCCCCTCGGCCTGCGCAGCGGCCACACCTGGGCCCTACCCCTGGCCGGCGCCTACTACAAACTCCTCGACTGGCTAACGTAGCGGTCACCTTCAGGTGGCCTCGTCCTCTTGCCTTTGTAGCGGCCGCCTTCTGAGGCGGGCGCTTTTCGTTCTGGCTCGCTTCTCGCATTCACCACAAAAGCAAACTTGTCATCCTGAGGCTATCCGACG
>DASSGJ010000494.1:0-13798 GCA_035693545.1 Candidatus Acidiferrum sp. | reverse complement strand
TGCCACTTTAGTGGGAACGGTATGGCCGGCTCATGAGTCTTGGATGGCGGTATCCCCTGTGGATACGGACATACACGAATCGCGGTGTCGCAGCCTTTTGCCAATGTACAGGCGCTCCCCCCGGTAGTCAAGGATGTGGGGAGTCCCTAACATGCGGGAAATCTTACTAAGAATGGATGAGAGTCAGGGGTGGATGTGTTGTCTGGGGCCGGGACAACCCGGTGGCTTGCGCAAGTATCTATCCTTCTGTTACGAAAGAGGCTGTCATGAATAGGGAATCCCCGCCCGGGGAGGACGATCAATGAACAGCAAGGCAAGTTTTGGAACCTTCCGGGGTTCCGTGTTTTTTCTGATTTTTCTTTCCAGCGTAACTCCCACCCTTGGTCAATCGGCGGGCGATGCGAGTTCGCCTCAAACACAACAGCCTGCGGCCACTACGGACACAAAGTCGGCGGTGCCTGCTGATTCGAGCAAAGTGATCCAGACGAAGAGTTTCACGCTGGAGGGATCGAAAGTGTGGGTGGACACGGGGATCAGCCTGGAGCCGGGGCAGCGCTTCGCGGTGACGTCGGAAGGCTCGCTGCGTTATTCGGATGCCAAGGCGGATAACGGCCCGGACGGATTGACGCGGGGCTTCAAGGACTTGATCCGGATCCTGCCGTACAACGGGGCAGGGCGCGGAGCGGTAATCGGAAGGATCGGAGACGCGGACATTGCGCAGCCATTTGTGCTTGGGGCGAAGAAGGAAATTGTTGCGCCGGTCAGCGGAAAACTGGCGTTGGGGATCAACCAGTCGGAAGTGGATGCAGGGACGGGTTCGTACACGGTGACGGTACAGGTCTATGCCGCGGATAGTTCGACTCCGCGGGAAATCGCCAAGGAGGTTGCGAGTATTCCCGGCGTGGACAACAGGTTGTTTGAAAAAATTCCGCGGCGCATCGGCGACAAGGACGGGAACGCGGGCGACATGGTGAACTTTCTGATTCTGGGCGATGAAGATCAGATGAAGAAAGTGTTCACTACCGCGGGATGGGTGAAGGTGGATGCCGGGGTGCCGGAGACCGTGCTGGCGGGATTCATTGCGAGCATGTCGAAGGAATCGTACCTGACCATGCCGATGAGCCCGCTTTATCTGTTTGGGAGGCCGCAGGATTATGGATGGGCGCACGCCGAGCCGATTACCGTGGTGGCTTCACGGAACCATTTGCGCGTGTGGAAGGCGCCGTTCACGGTGAATGGGCAGATGCTGTGGGTGGGCGCGGCGACGCACGATATCGGCTTTGAGAAAGACCAGCGGAATAATGGGCTGACCCACAAGATTGATCCAGATATTGATCTGGAAAAGGATTACGTACAGAAAACGCTTTCGAGCACGGGGCTGGTCGCGGAGGTGACGCACTTTACGCCGAAGCAACCGATGCTGGAAGCGAAGACGGCGACCGGCGGGTCGTTTCATTCCAACGGGCAGGTGCTGGTGATGAAGTTGTCGGAGGCGGCAAAGAGTACGACGGCTTCCAACAAGAATTGAAACGTGAACGGGGGGTGTGAATTCTTAACTCCGAATGTAGCTCACCCCTTTAGGGGTGAGGGTTTTGTGGCGTGGGTGAGGTCGTGCCGGTGCAAGGGAAACCCTCGGGCCTGAAGGCCCGAGCTACAGGGCTGGGAAGTCACCGCGCGCGGAGGGATTTGCGGGGGAGGAGAGCGGATTTGCCGTAGTGCTCGCCCTCAAGAATGCGGGTTTCGAACCAGCCCTGTTGGCCGTTGCCGGAGAGCACGCGCACCGGCTTTCCCACTTCAATCAGCAGCAGGCGATTGTTGGCGATCATCATAGAGACACCGACGTCGTCGCCGAGGGCGACAAGACGCTGCCACTCGTCCCGGGCAAGTGAGTCCACGGGTGCGACGACGCATTCGACGCCGTCTTCCGCGAAAACGGAAAATATTTTTCCCGCCAGGGCGGTGGTTTGCCGGGGATTCGCCGGAATCGCAGCGCCGTTCGATTCCAGGCGGCCGATGAAGCGGTAGCCCTTCTTGGGCAGGGTTTCGATCAAACCTGGTTTGGACGGATTATCGCCGAGAGCCTGGCGGAGTTTCTTGATCGCGGTGTTCAGGCCGTGTTCAAAATCGACAAACGTGTCCGCAGGCCACAACCGCGACTTCAATTCCTCACGACTGACCACCTCGCCGGGTTTCTCCAGCAAAGCACTCAATAATTGAAGCGGCAGGAGCTGTACTTTGACTTTTTTTCCTCGCTTGTAGAGTTCACCGGCCCGCGCATCGAGGGAAAAGGGACCGAAACGCAGCCGGCCAGAGTCGGAGATGGAAGCTTTCCGCATATTTTCTTGATTCTCTGGACTATAGCAAAAAGGCGGAGGAGTGCGGAAGGGAATTGGCAGAGTGAGCAAGAAGACTGCGATGCGCCGGATGTTTTTTTGTAAATAGCCTGAGTTTCAGGCAATTAGGGCGGCTCTGGAGTTCATCGGAAATGCATCTGTTGTTCACCCCGCGGGTATTGTTCTTTCGAAGAGAGAGGAGCAAAGTGCGCAATGTCAATGGACGCGAGTACAGGTCGCTCACGTCCATTGATGAAGGGAAAATTCGAGGAGCGTTTATGTTCGGGCCCACCCAAGCGCAGTCAGGAATCCAGCCGTCAATTCCAAGAATAGGGGCAAGTTCGAAGCGGAACTTCCGCAAAGCGACTACGGCGGAAGTACGCGCGTTCCTGAGCGGATTGAGGACGCTGCCCCACAGCCACCGCCGGCTGCTTTGTAAACTACTGAGGCGTGCCGCGGCGCACGCCCCGGGAAAGGTCTCCGTAGTACACCCCGCTGATCCCCACCTAAAAAAGAAGCTCTAACCCACCACCGAGGTTGGCGAGAAGTCGCGGTGCCATCTTCGGGACCCTGAACCAGACGAAGCCCGGATTAGCATCCGGGCTTCGCTCTTTTTGGTGGGCGCTGAAAGAGAGAAAATCAAAAGCGTCCGCCTCGGAAGGCGGCCGCTACAGAGACAAGAGAAAAAACCAAGAGGGAGGGGCGAGCCCCTCCCCTACATAGGGGGAGTCTCGGTCGGAAGAAGGGCTAGACGGCTTTGCTTTGGGCGCTGGAGGCTTGGGAATCGTCGGGGAGGGGATAGAGGCGAAGAAATTCTGGATCGTCGTGCAAGAGAGCGAGATCCGGATCGCGGCGGGCCCAGACGGAATCTTTGAAGCCGGCTTCCCAGGCTTTTTTGATGGTTTCGAGGGCTTCGCGTTTGCGTTTCAGGATGGCGTAGGTGCAGGCGGCATTGTAGAGGATGGAGGCTTCATTGGCGCGGAGAGTGATGGCCATGTTTAATTCGCGGATGGCGTCTTCGACGCGATCGAATTCGGCATAGTCGGTGGCCATCAGGACGCGGGCGCGGGCATCTTCGGGAACCTGCTTGAGGTGATTTTCAAGTGCGGCGATGCGGCGGAGAAGAAGATTTCTGTGGGCATCTTTTTTGCCGAGCGCGCCGAGGGAGTTGACGACCGGAACGTAGACGTTATAGTCCTCTCCGCTGACTTCAAGAGCGGTTTCCATCACGTTCATCACTTCCTGATAGCGGCCGGCGGAGAAAAGCGCCCGACACAAAAGGTAGTAGGCGCCTTCGCAGTCGCGTTTGCGCTCGATGGCTTTTTCGACCATGCGCACGGCTTCGTCGTGAAGCTCGGTGGCGTAAAGGACCCAGGCCTGGCTGACCATGACCTCGGGAAGATCCCAGCGCAGAGCGACGGCTTTTCCGGAGGCGTTGCGTGCGCGCTCGACCCAGATGGCGTCACGGCTGTAGTTGCAATAAAACATGGCGCAGGCATTGGCGCAGGCGGCGTAGGCCAAGGCGAAGCTGGGATCCATGGCCACGGCGTTCTCGAACATCTGGAGGGCAAATTCCAGATCCTGGCGCGTCTGGCGGCGGGCGTAGCGCTTGCCGCGGAGATAGAGATCGTAAGCCTGAAGATTTTCCGTGGGCTTGGTGGCGAGGTCTTCGAGTTCCTGCTGAGAGAGAGTGATGCGCAGGGCTTCGGCGATTTTGCGGGCGATTTCGTCCTGAACTTCAAAGACGTCTTTCATTTCGCGATCGTAGCGTTCCGACCACAGGGGGAAATCGGTTTGCGCGTCCACGAGTTGGGTGGTGATGCGAAGGCGGTTGCCGGCGCGGCGCAGGGTGCCCGTGAGGACATAGGCGGCCCGGAGCAAATTTCCGACCTGAGCGGGAGTGACGGGTTTGTCGCGGAAGGCGAGGATGGTGGGGCGCGAGAATGTGTTCAGGCCGCGAATTTTGGATAGTTCCGTAATGATGTCTTCGGTGATGCCGTCGCGGAGGTATTCGTCTTCTTTTGCGGCGCTGAGATTTTCGAAGTAGAGGACAGCGACGGACTTTACTCCCGGCTTGGAGACGCCGGATTTGGATTCATTGAGTTCGGCGGCGCGCTTGACCCCGGAATCCAGATTGCGTTTCAGGCGGTTCAGGTCGGTTTTAAGTTCCGTGGCGGACTGGCAGCGGAGGGTGCGGTCTTTTTCCAGGAGCTTGGAGAGGATGCGGCCGAACTCCGCCGGCAACGCCGGATTAATTTTGTCCACGGGCTCCGGGTCGCGATTCAGAATGGCGTCGAAGATGACCGCCGAAGTATCGCCGGCAAAAGGCAAGACGCCTCCCGCCATCTGGTAGAGAACGGAACCGAGAGAGAAAAGGTCCGTGCGCGCATCCACAAGCTGCCCACGAGCCTGCTCGGGCGACATGTAAGAAGCTGTGCCCATGGCTACGCCGGGGGAAGTGAGGTGGTGTTGCGGTTCGATTTTCGTGGAATTTTGTTCGACGGGCTGCAGATCCTCGGGCTCGATTTTCACAAGGCCGAAGTCCAGAATTTTTACCTGGCCGCGATCGGTGAGAAAAATGTTGGCGGGTTTGATGTCGCGATGAACGATGCCCTTGGCGTGAGCAGATTCCAGTGCGTCGGCGATTTGCGTGGCGATGGGGAGAAGCTTATCCATGGTGAACACGGCCCGGCCGAGCAGGTGGGCAAGGGTCTGACCTTCGAGGAGTTCCATAACCAGGAAATTCTGGCCGTCAACGTGTTCGATGGCGTGAATGGTGCAGATGTTGGGATGGTTCAGCGCGGAGGCGGCGCGCGCTTCGCGCTGGAAGCGTTCGCAAAGTTGCGTGTTCTGTGCCATCTGCTCGGGCAGGAATTTCAAGGCGACCCGGCGTCCCAGGCGGGTGTCTTCGGCTTCATAGACAATGCCCATGCCACCGCTGGCGATCTTGCGGATGATGTTGTAGTGGGAAAGGGTCTGGCCGACCCGGGACTCACGTTCCGACATGATTTTTGATACTAAGCAACGCTTCTGCGGCGGTCAAGAAAGGCTTTGCAAGCGATCACTAAGCGGTTATCCGGAGCACCAGTGCCTTCGGCACCATCACAGATGGCTCGCGGGAAAGGCAGGGTCACGAAGCCTTGGCGGAGACGGCGCCTGCGGTCAGGATCGGCCGCACCAGGTTCATCGCGGTGGCGACAAAATCTTCCGCTGGAACGCGTTCGGGCGTGTTGACCCATTGCTTTGCGGCGCCGTAGATGGCCCAGCTTGCGGTGGTGGCGATCAATTCCGGATTAATGCTGCTTTCCAGTGGGTGCTTCTTGTAGCCGTCCATCAGGATGACGCGAATCTGGTCGATTACCGTGCCTTCCACGAAGGCCTCGAACTGGCGCTGCTTGAAGGCGCGGGATTTTTGCAGTTCGGCGAGGTAGTCACAAACCGCAAGAACGATAGGGTGAAACGCTGTGGCGCAGGAACCGTCGAAGCGGATTTTCCGGCACTCGAGGAGTTGGAGGAAGCTGACGCGGATGAGCTCTTCGAGAAGGGCGAACTTGTCAGGGTAGTGGGCGTAGAAGGTAGCGCGGTTCAGGGTTGCGGCTTCGGCGATGTCCTGAATGGTGAGCTTGTCGAACTCTTTCTCTTCGAGCAGGCGCTTGAGGGCGTCCTGCAAGAGCCCACGGGTCCTGCGGATGCGGGGGTCGAGTTTTTGACAGTCGCCTTGAAGCACCGAGCCTCCTACTGGGTAAGTATAGCAGATTGAGGCAGGTGTTGACTAATAGACAGATGTTGTGTAGTATTATGCAACGGATGTTGATTATGCTACATCTGACTGTTAGGAGGAAGTACGATGGCTACCTTGCTTAAGATTGATTCCAGCCCAACGGGCGAAAACTCGATTTCCCGTAAGTTAACGGCTCATTTTGCGGCGTCCTGGCGAAAGGCACATCCCGGCGGCGAGGTGATTTCGCGGGACCTCAGCAGGACGGAGCTCTCGCCCGTGAACGGCGTTTGGATTGGCGCCGCCTATACTCCCGAGGATGCCCGCACTGCGGAGCAGCGGGAAGCACTGGCCGTCTCTGACGCGCTGATCGCGGAACTGCAACGCGCGGATGAGTATGTCATTGGAGTTCCCATGCACAATTTCAGCATTCCTTCCACGTTGAAGCTTTGGATCGATCAGGTGGCGCGCAAGGGAAAGACTTTTTCCTACGGTGCGGACGGACCAAAGGGGCTGCTGACAGGGAAGAAGGCGACGCTGCTCGTGGCAAGCGGCGGGGTCTATGAGCATGGGACCGCCACGGCTTCTTTGAACTTTGTAACGCCCTACTTGCGAGCGGTATTCGGCTTCTTGGGTGTTACGGACGTAACCATTATCGCAGCGGAAGGCACAGCTCAATTGATGAGCGGGCAGATTGACCCGCAGACATTCCTCGGGCCGTCTTTGGACAAAGTACAATCGCACGCAAGTCTCTAAGAATCAAAATCCTCGAAACGGAGAACCAAATGAAAATTGCATCGTTGGTTGCGCGGTTGCTGTTGGGAGTTATCTTTGTGGTGTTTGGGCTGAACGGTTTCCTGCACTTCATCAAGGCGCCGATGCCCGAGGGGATTGCGGGGCAGTTTGCCGGCGCGCTGTTTGGCACGAAGTACTACGTGGTGATTTTCGGAGTTCAGTTGATCGGCGGAATATTGTTTCTGGTGAACCGGTTTGTGCCACTGGGAGTGGTGCTGCTTGGTCCGATCATCGTGAATATTCTTTGCTTTCACGGCCTGCTGGGGGCGCCGGGACTGCCGATGGCGATTGTGGTGGCGTTGCTGTGGGCGGTTGTAGCGATCCGCAATAAGCAGCACCTTGCAGGGATTTTCGCGCAGCGCACGGAATAACAACGAAATACATTCACCGCTAAGTCCGTTGGAGGCGCGCGCCGCCGCTTCAGGATTGGTGTGTGTGGTGCTTGGCTAAGCGGCGCGTTCGTTGCAATGAAGGGGAATCAGTATTATGCAAATTGGTGTTGATAGCTTCGCGGCCTCAATTGCCGATCCGGTCAGCGGACTCGCGCTGAAGCCGGTTGAGCGGATGCAGAACCTTCTCGAAGAGATCGAATTCGCCGATCTGGTGGGGCTCGACGTGTTTGGAATCGGTGAGCACCACCGGCAGGAGTTTCTCGATTCGGCTCCAGCGGTAATTCTGGCCGCGGCCGCGACACGAACGAAAAAGATACGGCTCACCAGCGCGGTCACGGTGTTAAGCGCGGCCGATCCAGTACGGGTGTTCCAGGAATTTGCGACACTCGACCTTATTTCGCAGGGCCGGGCGGAGATCGTGGCGGGACGAGGTTCCTTCATCGAGTCTTATCCGTTGTTTGGGCTGCGGCTGGAAGATTACGATTCGCTGTTTGCGGAAAAACTGGAGTTGCTCCTTAAAATTCGCGAGAGCACAAAAGTGAACTGGTCCGGAAAGCATCGCGCCGCGTTGACGGGCCAGGCGATCTACCCGCGGCCGGTGCAGGACCCGTTGCCAATCTGGCTTGGGGTTGGAGGCACGCCCACTTCTTTCGTTCGCGCGGGAGTTCTTGGGCTGCCGCTGATGGTGGCGATCATTGGAGGCGAACCAGAAAGATTCCGGGAGTTGATAGACCTCTATCGCGAAGCAGGGCGCAGGGCGGGTCACGCGCCCGAGCGGCTCACTGTTGGACTGCACATGATTGGATTTCTGGGGGATTCCACGGAACAAGCCGCGGACGACTTCTTTCCGGGATACGCGCACACGTTCACCGAGATCGGCAAGGAACGTGGCTGGCGGCCGGCAACCCGATTGCAATTTGACGCGCTGCGCGGGCCCACCGGGGCTTTTCTGATTGGCGATGCCGAGACGGTTGCGGAAAAAATCCTGTATGTGAATGAAGTCCTTGGCGGAATCTCTCGACTGACTTTTCAGATGGGAGTGGCGACGCTGCCGCATAGAAAGATGCTGCGGTCGATCGAGATTCTTGGGACACGTGTGGCGCCGCTTGTTCGGAAGGAGCTTGCGGCCACGGGGGTTACCAGTTCAGCCGGGAGAAGCGTGGCCGGGTAACGCAAGTCGGGAGGAAGTTATCGGAGCAGGGGAACCAGGAAGTGATAGAGGCCCGCGCCGAGCAGAGCAGCGCCGGGAATCGTCAAAATCCAGGCGCCGACGATATTCTGCGTGACACCCCAGCGGACTGCCGTCAGACGATGTGAGGCGCCGACTCCGACGATCGCTCCTGTGATGGTGTGAGTGGTGCTGACGGGAATGCCGAAGACAGCATTGGCGACGATGGTGATGCCACCCGCGGTTTCCGCGGCGAATCCTCCGAATGGCGTGAGCTTGGTGATGCGCTGACCCATCGTTTTAATGATGCGCCAGCCACCAGCCATGGTGCCGCCGGCCATCGCCAGATGGCAGCAGATGATTACCCAGAAGGGAACAGAGAAATTCGGGAGCAGGCCGCCGGCGACGAGGACGGTTGTAATGATGCCCATGCCTTTTTGGGAATCGTTAGTGCCGTGGCCGAGGCTGAAAAGGGCCGCGGAGAAAAGCTGCAAGCGGCGGAACCACTGGTCCACCTTATAGGGGCGCTGGCGGCGGACGATCCAGCTGGTAAGCAGGGTGATCAAGATGGCGAGGACCATGCCGATTACAGGAGACAGAAAAATGAACAGGACGGGCTTGGTCCAGCCGCTAAGGATCAAGGCTTTGAATCCGGCGTGAGCGACAGCGGCTCCGCCGTAGCCGCCCATCAAAGCGTGGGAGGAGCTGGTGGGCAGGCCGAGAATCAGGGTGATCATGTTCCAGGAAATTGCGCCGAGGAGGCCCGCCAGCAGCACCTTTTCATTCACCATCTGGATGTGAACCATGCCGCTGCCGATGGTCTTTGCGACAGCGGTGCCAAAGACGAAGGCGGCGAAGAAGTTCCAGAAGGCGGCCCAGAGCACGGCGCGGAAGGGCGTGAGCACGCGGGTGGACACGACCGTGGCGATGGAGTTGGCGGCGTCGTGCCAGCCGTTGGAAAACTCAAAGACCAGGGTCAGGAATACGGTTATCAGTACGAGGACGAATCGGCTCACGGGGATCAGGCGTTCTTCAGAATGACGCTCTCGATGACATTCGAGACGTCTTCACACTTGTCAACGGCGGTTTCAATCACTTCAAAAATTTCCTTCCACTTGATGATCTGAACGGGGTCTTTTTCCTCCTCGAAAAGCTGGGCGATCAGGGTGCGGCAGATGCGGTCGCTTTCATTTTCGAGACGATTGATTTCGATAACGTGCTGGAGGGCCTTGTCCGGGGATTCCATGGCGTGAACGGCGCTGGAGAGCTCAACGGTGGCGGCGGCGAGGACTTTTGTGAGTTCGATAGTGCCGGGACGCACGTTGCCAACGCGATAGAGAACGAAGCGGCTGGCGGCGGCGTCAATCAGGTCAATGACGTCGTCCATGGTGCCGCAGAGCTCGTGCATGTCCTCGCGATCGAACGGGGTAATGAAGGTCCGGTTGAGCTTGCGGAAAATCTGGTGGGTGATCTCATCGCCCTGGTGTTCGATAGCCTTTACGCGCTGAACCTGTTCGGGTACGCCGGTGTAGTGCTCCAGCATGCTGGTGAAGGCATTGGCGCCGCTGACGACGTTTTCGGCCTGCTTGCGGAAGAGGACAAAGAAGTCCCCATCGCGCGGCATGAACCGTTGCAAGAATCCGGGCATGAGATCCGCTCCCCCCTGAGGAGCCTGAGAGTGGCAGAGAAAGTCTATCGAACCAGCGGGAAGGGAGCAAGGAAGGGCAGCCGTTGTAGGCGCCGGGGCTGCGTGATAGGGTAGGCGGCCATGACAAAGGCAAGAAGGCGGCGTAAAGCCGCCCCTACACAAGCTCGTACGGGCGTGAGGATGATACGTTGGCGGCTTTTTGTGATGCTGGCTGTCTTTGCAGCGGCACGGCAGGTTTGTGGAGCGGACGTTAAAGAGTTAAAGGAGCGGCGTCAGCGGGCCGCGACGGCTTTTTCGGATGGTGTTTTGTTGCTGCACTCGGCGACCACGACGGGTTTTGTCTCGGACGGTTATCGAGAAGAGGCGGCGTTCTACTACTTGACGGGATTGGAGGATTCGCCTGGCGCGATGCTGGCGATCGTGGGGAAGAGCGGCGAGAGTTGGCTCTTCGTGCCGGGTGGGGAACCCAAAGGAAGCGCAGAAACCAGGTCGGGCGAAGAAGCTGAGCGGAAGGTTGGCCTGGATCACGTGGTGGATTGGAAGGAACTGCAGAGCTTTCTGACAGAGCAGGCGAAAGCGGGAGCAAAGATCTATTACAAGCCGGAAGCGGCAATAATGCTCCCCGAAAATCTTTCCGCAACGAAAAATAACCACGCGCCGGGTTGGATTCAGGTGCTGCAAAAGAATTTTCCGACGGCGGATTTTCGGCCGGCGAGGGTGAAGCTTCATACACTCATGGCCGTCGAAAGCGGGACGGAGCGGCATGACTCGGAGATGGCAGCACGCGCAACCGTGAAAGCTTTTATAGCGGGAGCTCGCTCGATCCATGCCGGGGCATCGCAGCGCGAAGTGGAACTTGCGGTTGTGGAGGCTTGCTGGAAAGAGGCGCGTGGCGTTTCGTTCTGGCCGTGGGCGATGGCCGGCGCTAACAGCGTATTTCCCAAACCGTTTGAATCGGAATCGCGTTATGACCATCTGGATTCCCGGATGCGATCCGGGGATTTGGTGCGGCTGGACGTTGGTTGCGAATGGCAGCACTACCAGGGAGACCTGGGGCGCACGATTCCGGTTTCGGGCCACTTCAGCGACGAGCAGCGCGAGGTCTGGAACATCCTCGTTGCGGCTTACCAGAGCGTTGCACGAGAGTTGAAAGAAGGCCTGACGGAAACTGAGGCTTTCGATATTTGGAAGAAAGAGTTGCTGCGGCATCGCGAGTCGGCGAAATCCGCCCTGGCGCAGCAGGCCGTCGAGAGATGGTCGGAGCGCAAGAACGTGCCTTATTGGCAGATGCACACGATGAATCTGGACGCTGGTTTTATCGAGGGGCCGCTGCGCGCGGGCATGGTGATTGATTTTGAGCCTATCGCTTCGATTGGCGGGCAGGGCTACTACTTGGAAGACATGTACTTGATCGGCAAGGACGGCGCGACTGTGATGACAGCCGGCCTTCCTTACACGGCGGAAGAGATTGAAGCCTTTCTAGCGCAGAAACCATAAGACAGACGGTCATAGGTGGAAAGGGAGGCGATACTCCCGAAAAGAGATTGACAGGCGCATGCGTAAGCTGTAGCTTACCGTAAGTGAACACTTACCTACAAAACGGGCTGGCGGCACTGGGTGATCCAACGCGGCTGGCGATTTTCGAGATGCTGGGCGATCACCCGCGGGCGGTGAACCAACTGGCTGCGGGATTGCCGGTGTCGCGGCCAGCGGTTTCGCAGCACTTGCGGGTGTTGAAAGAAGCGCGGTTGGTGCGCGACCGGCGGGAGGGGACGCGGCGGATTTATGAATTGAACCCCGAAGGCCTGGCGCTGCTGCGGGATCACTTTGCGAAGCTGTGGGATCAGGCACTTTCCGCGTTCAAAAAGTTTGCTGAAGAAGAACATCAAAAGGAGAAGAACAATGGCTCCCGAAGCAGCACCATCCGCGGCGGTAAAAAGAACGATCCACGTAAACGTACCCATTGAGAAGGCGTTCAAGGTTTTCACGGAACGAATGGCTGCGTGGTGGCCGGCGACGCACCACATTGCCAAGGAGCCGTTCACGGAAATCATCGTGGAGCCGCGGGCGGGCGGGCGATGGTACGAGCGGGACGCGAAAGGGAACGCCTGCGATTGGGGTCAGGTGATTGTGTGGGAGCCGCCACGGAAACTGGTGACGACCTGGCAATTGCAGCCAGACTTTAAATATAATCCCGACCCTTCGCTGGCGAGCGAAGTGGCGCTGGAATTTATTGCGGAAGGGCCGGAAGCGACGCGTGTGGAATTCGAACACCGCCGGCTCGAGCGGCACGGGGCGGGCTGGCAGGAACTGCGCAAGGCCGTGGATGCGCCGGGCGGATGGACGCTGGTGCTGGCGCAATTTGTGGAGGCGGCAAGCGCCAAGTGAGCTGTTTAGAAGGCAGAAAGTTTTGCCGATGCGCGATGGCAGGCATCAGAAAAGAAATCAAAAAAAGGAGCTTTTATGAAATCGCGAATGAAAAACGTTTGTCTGGTGCTGACGCTGGGAGTTGCCGGGGTGCTTGGGGCGCAAACGCCGGTGGAGAATCCGCTGGCGCCGTACATTCCGAAGAACATGAAGCCGTACTATCTGGATATTCTGCTGAAGAGCGACAAGGCGGAAGCGGCGGTGACACCCGCGGAGAATGCGGAAAGAATGCAGAAGCATCTGGGGTATATCCGCAGCCAGGTGGAAGCCGGGAAGTTTGTGCTGGTGGGGCCGCTGACGGAAGAGAACCGCATCCGGGGAATTGCGGTAATTCAGGCGGCATCGCTCGAGGAGGCGCAGCGCATCGCGTCAGGCGACCCGGTTGTGCAGTCGGGGCACCTTACGGTTGAGGTGCATCCGATCCTGCTGGAGGACCTGGCAGGGGTGAGGTTCGAATACCCGCGATGAAGTGATTCACAGGGTTTCGGCTGTTTTCTAGTGCATCCGAGTGTCTTGGGAATAAACTGCGCGGCACCGGGGCAACTACAGGAAACACCTGAATCAAAAACCAGGTAAATCCCCAATGTAATTCCTTCCCGGTGCGGGTAGAATGCCGATAACTTCGTGTGTTGGCCTCCATTTAGCGGAACGGACCTTTACTGGGGAGGCTAAGAGATGAAAGGGCGATCGCTGTTGCTTTTGGGCGCCGGGATTTTGTTCGGTGCGACCGGGGTTTATGCACAGCATCCGGAAGGCGGGCACCCCGAAGGGCAACGCTCGGAACCTCAGCAGGGGCAGCCACGGAATGACGTGCCGCGCGCCAACCAGGGGCGAATTCCTCCGCCACCGGCGCATCGCGATGAGGCGCACGGCAAGCCTGAAGTAGATCGCCATCCAAACGGCAAAATCAATGAAACCCAACATGTAAGTAACGATCACTGGTACGGGCATGACCGGCCGGATGACAAGCGCTACCACACGGACCGCCCCTACGAGCACGGGCGGTTCGAACATTTCGGAGCATCCTACCGGTATCGCGTCGAACGGTTTGACCGGGACCATCACCGCTTCTGGTTTCCCGGGGGATTCTACTTCCAGGTGGCGGACTGGGATTGGCCGATTTGCGCGGATTGGTGCTGGGACTGCGGGGACGATTTCGTCGTGTATGAAGATCCGGACCACATCGGATGGTACCTGCTTTACAACATCCACACGGGCGTCTACGTACACGTTTCTTACATGGGTTCCTAGGCTACGATGACAACCATTACCCGCGGCCGGGAATCTAATTGGAAAACAAAAACAGGAGTGAATGGG
>DASSGJ010000493.1:0-42387 GCA_035693545.1 Candidatus Acidiferrum sp. | reverse complement strand
TGTGCGCAAACTTTCGTTCACGGGTTCGACCGAGGTCGGAAAAGTCTTGATGGCGCAGTGCGCGGGCACGATCAAGAAGCTGTCATTGGAGCTTGGCGGGAACGCGCCATTCATTGTTTTTGATGACGCGGATCTGGATGCGGCGGTGGAAGGCGCGATCGCTTCGAAATACCGCAATACCGGACAGACTTGTGTGTGTACGAACCGCGTGCTGGTGCAGGATTCGGTTTACGCGGCGTTTGCGGAAAAGCTGGTGACGGCGGTGAAGAAGTTGAAACCGGCGCCGGGGCTGGAAGCAGGCGCTTCGCAGGGACCGCTGATTGACAACGCGGCGGTGGAGAAAGTGGAGAGCCATATCAAGGACGCGGTTTCGAAAGGCGCCAAGGTGATAGCCGGCGGGCACCGGCACGCGCTGGGCGGGCGGTTCTTTGAGCCGACCATCCTGGTCGATGCGACTCCGCAGATGGCGGTCGCGCGCGAAGAGACGTTTGGTCCGGTTGCGCCTCTATTCCGGTTCAAGACCGAGGCCGAGGCGGTTGCGCTGGCGAACGACACCGAATTTGGGCTGGCCGCATATTTTTATGGACGAGACCTCGCGCGGGTCTGGCGCGTGGCCGAGGCGCTCGAATATGGAATCGTCGGCATCAACACGGGAATTATTTCGACTGAAGTTGCGCCCTTCGGCGGCGTCAAGGAATCGGGCCTCGGACGCGAAGGTTCGAAATACGGGATCGAAGAATTTCTCGAGATCAAGTACCTGTGCATCGGCGGCGTGAAGGCCTAACTTCGTATCAGGATGAACCTCTCCTTCCAGGGCCAGACGGCAATCGTCACCGGTGCGGGCAGCATTGCCGGCATCGGCTTTGCGATCGCGCGTCAGCTTCTCAGCCAAGGCGCGATTGTCGCAATCGGCGCTACTACGGAACGCATCCACGAAGCAGCGAAGCAAATCGATCCGTCCGGGGAACGCATATTCCCCTTCGTTGCGGACTTGACGGAAGAAGCGCGAGTGTTTCAGGTTGTGGAGACGGTTGCGAAACGAACCGGGCGAATCGACATTCTGGTGAATAACGCGGGAATGGCGCAGAACGGCAGCCAGCCCGGAAACACCACAGTCGAAAAGATTAGCTACACCGATTGGCAACGGCAGTTGGCGATGACGCTCGACACAGCGTTTCTGATGACGCGGGCGGTGTTGCCGATCATGAAGAAACAGAAATACGGCCGGATTGTGAACGTGACTTCCGTGACGGGCCCACTGGTCAGCAACGTCGGTTCTGGCGCCTATGGAGCCGCCAAGGGCGCGATGGACGGATTGATGCGCGCCATTGCGATCGAGCATGGAATGGATGGCATCACCATCAACGGAGTGGCGCCGGGCTGGGTTCACACCGGATCTTCGCTGCCGGAGGAGTTGCAATCGGCCAGCTACACCCCGCTTGGCCGCGCGGGCAAACCTGAAGAAGTGGCGGCTGCGGTGGTGTTTCTTGCTTCGAAGGAAGCGTCTTATATTACAGGGCAGATTCTTGTAGTGGACGGCGGAAACATCTTGCAGGAAACGAAGCGGGCAGCGGTGTAGCTCACCCCTTCAGGGGTGAGGGGTTTCCCAACCAGTGGCAACATCCTGCCTTCACAGCGAAAACCCTCAGGCCCTGCCTGCCGCAGGCAAGCTGAAGGCCTGAGCTACAGGTTGCGCGCCGGTTGAATCTGCACAAATTTCCAGCCGAAGCGGCCCTTGATGCACAAGTGGCCGTTCGTGACGGAGTGGTCCAGCGGGGAAGATACTTTCACGATCTGGCCGCCTTGCGCATGCACGGTCAGGTCGCAGCCGACGCCGCAATAGGGACAGATCGTGTCCGTCTTTGTCTGCCGTGATTCATCCCACGTCGAGTTAGCGCGCATGTCGAATTCGGATTTGAACATCAGCGCGCCCGTTGGACAGACACCGATGCAATTGCCGCAATACACGCAGGCGGATTCGGGCAAGGGAATTTCGAACTCGGTGGAGATGTGCGCGCCGGCGCCGCGGCCCGCCACGGCGATCGCGAAAGTGTATTGCGCTTCGACGCCGCAGGCTTGCACACACTTGTAACAAAGCACGCATTTGGCGTAATCACGGACATAAAGTTCATTATCAATTTTCACCGGCTGCGCATTGTTGGCCGCGCCCTCTCCGAAGCGCCCGGGGTCCGCGCCGTAACGCCGGCTGTATCCGGAAAATGCCGGCCAGGTGGAGAGATCCACGGTTGAGGCGAGAAACTCCAGTACCAGCTTGCGGCTGAGGCGCACGCGTTCGGAATCGGTATGAATCACCATGCCGGCTTCCACTTTACGGGAGCAGGCCGGGACAAGGACGCGCGAGCCTTCGAGTTCCACCACGCAAAGCCGGCACACGTTTACCGGTGTCAGGTTTTCGAGATAACAGAGCGTGGGCGTTTCGATCCCTAATTGGCGCGCGGCTTCAAGGATTGTTGCGCCTTCGCTGACAAAAAGGGAACGCCCGTCAATTTTAATCTCGACCATGCGCACAGGTTCGGGCGTGGGCACGCTGGGCAACGGGCCTCTCGGCACCGGAATCGTGGAAACAGGGGCATTCAAAGGTTCGCTCATGAAAAGAGGCTCCAGCGTTCGATGGCCGAGAGAATGGCGGCGGGCGCGGTTTGTCCAAGGCCGCAGATTGAGGCGTCGCGCATGGCTTGCGCCGCTTCCTTCAATAGTGCAATTTCGTTTTTCACGGAACCGTTGGGCGTGCCATTTGTCAGGCGGCGCAGGATCTCTTCCTGTCGAATTGTGCCGACACGGCAGGGGACACACTGGCCGCAGGATTCGTGGCGGAAGAATTTCGCAATGCGCGCCAGGATTTCTTTCAAGTCCACGGAATCGTCAAACAGCATCACCACGCCGGAGCCGAGGCTGGCGCCGATGGCGCGCACGCCTTCAAACGTGAGCGGCGTGTCCAACTCTTGCGGTGAAACAAACGATCCTGCCGCTCCACCCAGAAGAACAGCCTGCAACTTTCTGGTTCCCCCGACGCCGCCTGCCAGTTCAATCAGCTGCCTCAGGGTGATGCCGAAAGCGACTTCGTACGTTCCCGGCCGCGCCACGTGTCCCGACAGGCAAAACAACCGGTAGCCGGTGGATTGGGGCGTGCCGATTTTCGCGTAAGCTGCGCCGCCTTTGAGGATGATTTCCGGGATATTGATCAGCGTCTCGACATTGTTCACGATGGTGGGCCGGCGAAATAATCCGGACTGCGTGGGAAACGGCGGCTTATTGCGCGGCTCCCCCCTGAAGCCCTCGATCGAATTGAACAGTGCGGTTTCCTCGCCGCAGATGTACGCGCCCGCGCCGCGGCGCAATTCGATGTCGAAGGAAAATGACTCGCCCAAAATATTGGTGCCCAGGAAACGATTTTCGCGGGCGGCCTGAATGGCCTGCGAGAGAATGCGGAACGACTCGGGATATTCCCCCCGAATATAGATGAAGCCTTTTTCCGCGCCGACTGCGAATGCCGCGATGGTCAGCCCTTCGATCAGAGCAAATGGATCGCCCTCCATCAACACGCGATCCTTGAACGTGCCAGGCTCCGACTCGTCCGCATTGCAAATTACGTAGTGAATCGAACCGGGCCTGAGCTGGCGGAAAACCGCTTCCCATTTCTTACCCGTGGGGAACGCCGCGCCGCCTCGGCCCAAAAGTTTCGATTCGATTACTTCGTGCACCGCCGCCTCCGGGCCCATTTTTATCGCCCGGCGCAGAGCTTCGTAACCTTCGGTCCGCAAATATTCTTGGAGACTCGACGGATCCACGCGGCCCACCCGCCGCAGCAGGCGAAGCTGCGGTTGGCCGAACTGCGGAAGACATTCCCGCGACAATGGCCGTGATTCTTTCCCCCCTTCGCCGCCTGCTGCGCAGTCATTCAAATTCGCGTGGATCGTTTCGGCCGTGGCTTGCGCGATCACCCATTCCTTGGCCGATTTTCCCGCGCATCGCAAAAATCCCACCGGCCCCTGGTCACATAGCCCCAGGCACGGGCTGCGAAACCATGTGGCTTTGCCGTCGAGAGATGGCGAACCCTCTTTCCCTAGAGATTTTTCGAGCCCGGCGCAGAGCGATTCCGCTCCTTTTGTCCGGCAAGCGATGTCGTCGCAGACATGCAGCGTGATGGGCGGAGTTGGTTGAAGCCGCAAAAGGTCATAGAAAGAAGCAACGGCGTGAACTTCCGCAGGCGGAACATCCAACCGGACCGCGACGTAATTCAACGCGCCGTGACTGAGCCAACCGATGTGCGACTGCAAGGAATGAAGGACTGGCAGAAGCAGATCGCGGCGATTAGGCTGGGCGGACGAATAAGCTTCGTTTTCGCCTCCGTCGCGTGAAGAACCGGCCCATTGGGAGACAGGGGGCCCGAGTATAAGTTCCACCGCGAATTTTTCATCCTTTGTAGCTGCGTCACTCGTGAGATGGAGCTCCACTCACTTCACCTCGATTTTTTCGATGGAGACCGCGGAAGCTTTGAACTCCGAGGTGCCCGATTTCGGGTCGGTGGCTTCAATCGTCAGGTCGTTGGTGCGCACCTGCTCGGGAAAGTGGAGGGTCATAAAGGCGAGCCCGGGCCGCAAAGCGTCGTCGAAATGAACTGGCGCTTCCACGGCTCCCCGCCGCGAACGGATGCGAACACGCTCGCCCTCGCGCAGCGCGTAGCGTTCGCCATCTTCGGGCGAAAGGTCCAGTGTTTCCGGACGGCGCAAGGGCGAAGAATAGTTTCCCGTTTGTGCGCCGGTGTTGTAGGAATCGAGGCGCCGGCCGGTGGTCAGGCGAATGGGAAATTCCGCCGTTAGCGTATCTACCGGCTGCTCAAATTCAACGCACGAAAAAGGCGCTCGCGGCCCGACCAACGGTTCCTGCCAAAGCCGGCTGTGAAGATACTGCTCGCCGGGATGCGATTCGTCGAAGCACGGCCACTGGATGCCGCCAAATTGTTCGAGCCGCGCGTAGCTCATGCCCGCGTGCATCGGGCTCAGGCTACGCAGTTCGTTCCAGATATTTTCGGCGATGGATTCGCCCCAATTGTGGCCAAGGCGGCGAGCCAGCTCGAAAAGAATTGCGGTGTCATCCATCACTCCTTCGGGTGGAGGAACCGCGGCCCGCACACGCTGGACGCGGCGCTCGCTGTTGGTTACCGTACCTTCGCTTTCGCACCAACCCGCGGCGCCTGGGAGAACGACGTCGGCGATTTGTGCCGTCTCCGTGTAGAAGAGATCCTGCACGACCAGGAATTCCAGGCCCCCTAAAAGTTTGCGCGCCCGATGACCGTCGGCTTCGGAGGCGATCGGGTTTTCGCCGAGGACGTAAAGCGCTGTGAGCTTGCCGTGCTCCATGGCTTCGAGCATCCCGGTTACATGCAAGCCCGCCTTCGCGTCCACCTTCGTGCCCCAGGCTTTTTCAAATTTTGCGCGCAGTTCCTCATTTTCAACGTGCTGAAAACCGGGGAAACGGTCCGGAATGGCGCCCATATCGCCGCCGCCCTGCACATTATTCTGCCCGCGCAGCGGATTGATGCCACTGCCGTAGCGGCCAACGTGTCCGGTGAGAAGAGCGAGGTTGATGAGCGCCAGAACATTGTCCACCGCGTTGTGGTGCTCGGTGATGCCCAGCGTCCAGCACATCTGCGCGCGGTCCGCTTTGGCATAGGAATGTGCGGCCTCGCGGATCTGTGCCGCGGGCACGCCAGTTTCCTTTTCGGCGCGTTCCAGCGTGTATTTTTCAACCGTGGCGCGATAGGCCTCGAATCCGCTGGTGGCGTGACGTATGAATTTTTCATTGGCCAGGCCGGAGTGTATGATCTCGCGGGCCATCGCGTTAGCCAGGGCGATGTCGGAGCCTACATCGAGGCCCAGCCAGGTGTGCGCAAACTGCGCGGACGAGGTGCGGCGCGGGTCGACCACGATCAGTTGTGCCCCGCGGCGCGTGGCTTTCAATAAATGATGGAACAGGATCGGGTGCGTTTCCCGGGCGTTGGAGCCCCACAGAAAAATAAAATCAGACTCCGCCATCTCCTGGTAAGAACTGGTTGCGCCGCCCGCACCGAAAACCGCCGCCAGACCGGCGACGCTTGGCGCGTGTCAAGTCCGGTTGCAACTGTCAATGTTGTTGCAGCCGATGACCGAGCGGACGAATTTTTGCGCGATGTAGTTCAGCTCGTTGGTCGTTTTCGAACAGCTGAACATGCCGAATGTGCGTGGTCCGTGTCTTTCGATCTGCCGGTGCAAGCCGGAGGTCACCAGGGCAAACGCTTCTTCCCAGCTTGCCGGCCGGTGGCCGTGGGATTCGCGAATCAGCGGGGTGGTGAGCCTGCCTGCAAAAGTCGAAGACATTTGAAGCTCCCTCCTGAATGTGCGGCAGAGAGCCTTGGCCGGAAGAACGGGACCAAAGTCGTTGCTCTTGGGTGCTCCTAAAAAAACAAGCCCCAACACCATGATGGTATCGGGAAACACCGGGCGACGACAACCCGGGTCGGCGCAAAATTATCAAACCCCGGGGTGAACGCAACGCCGGCCTCCCGACTCCTTTTTGTCTTGTTAGAGAAAAGCAGGCTGCACAGACGCCGTTTGTGAACTAAAATGGACTGAGAGCACGGGGCTCGTAGCTCAGCGGTTAGAGCAGCGGACTCATAATCCGTTGGTCCCAGGTTCAAATCCTGGCGGGCCCACCAATTCTTTTCAGTCAGTTAGCCTCACCGTCCGAGAATGACCAGCCAAGCGATCGTGGTGATCAGTGCCTCCGCATAAATTGAACTCATAACGTTCCGGAAGGCTATGTAAGAAATATCGGGCTGCAAAATTTACCGAACCGCACTGGGAAGATAAGTGTTCAGGTGTGAAGAGATTTCCAGTTCCGGTACTTACCCCGCGAAAGATACTGCGCGATCCTGGCTTTTACACAAGATCAATAAATAAGGGCAGATAGCGGGATTGACGAGTCTTCGCAATAAGGTGGCGCTCCATCTGCAGTCCTGTGAGCACCAGTCAAAACCTCCAGGAGGGTGTAAGAATGAAGAAAGAACTGAAACTCATTTTGTCCGCCATGGCCAGCCTGATTCTAGTGGCGGTGGTTTGCGCGCTCCCCGTCACACTTCCCAACAGCCCAGTCACGCACGAGCAGACCGCCGCAGCAACACAATCTGTTTCCGGCAAAATCGCATCTGTTGAAAAGACCTCATTCACCCTGAGTATTGGACCGAGCCACACGATGGGTCAACAACTTCAGGATTCACCAAAGTCGATGACTTTCCAAATCGACAAGAATACGACGGTTGACGGCAAGCTGAAAGTCGGAGCGAACGCGGATGTAACGTATCGCGAAGACGGCGGGAATCTCGTGGCAATCAGCGTGCGCGTTTCCTGACGGGTCGATTTTCAATTGATCGGATTTGAGAAGGGTTCGCCAGATGAGTCCCACCTGGCGGACCTTTTTTTTGAGCTGGAAGTTCCTGTTCGGCAGTCCGGGAAATAACCGGTCCTACCTAGTTGTTTGGAGATACGTCGGGCTGAACGGTTTCTCGCTGGTTAAGGGCGTAGACGGCCAATTCCAGGCGGGTTGAGACGCCGAGCTTGTTGTAAATCCGGAAAAGATAGTTGCGGACGGTGTGCTCGCTGAGGCGAAGCTCTTGCGAGATGTCTTTGTTAGAGCGGCCTTCAGCAACAAGCGTAACCACGCTTAATTCGCGCTTCGTCAGCAAATGAACGCCTTTTGCATCAACGATCGCCGAAGGCGCGGCGCTGGCGAGCGCTTCCATGGCGAACTTGAGCTGCTGACTGTTGGCCCAAACCTGGCCCTCGTGAACTTTTTGCACGCATCTGGCCAACAGTTCGAAGGGATCGTCACGGGAAAAAACGCCACAGGCTCCAGAGCGAAAGGCCTCGACGACCAGGTTTCGTTCGGAGGAATCCAGAAGCATGATTGATTTGGCCTGACGGAAATTGTCGTGTAGTTCCCTGGCAACGCGAAAGCCTCCGGAGACGCCGTCTTTGAGGGAGCTGCTGATTACGCAAATATCCGGCCTGGTATTCTCAAAAACATCCAGGATTTCCCCGGATTCTACGATGGATGCCGCCACGGATATGTGGGGATAGCTTTGGAGCGCCGCTTCCATCAACTGGCACCCCATTCGAGAATGCTCGGCAATGAGAAGTGAGATCGAAATGCCCTTCTCGATGCATTCCTTCATGGTTCGCCCCCTGAGCAATTGAAATTGTGCGTAGCATTTGCTGCTTTTGGGGCTGGACTCTGGTTCGACGCGAAACGCCGCTGGCGAGAATGCGGGACGCCGTCTGCGTCGCCTGGGAATAGGGGTCAATTTCCCCTTTCCCCCGAGTGGATAGGGAAGGCCCTGTGAAAAAATGTCCATTGGTGTATGGCGTAAGTTCCATCTTTTCAAGCGCCCTTCCGGTTCTGCGTCTACTGACCCATGGTAAGGGTGCAACCTGATTGCCACTCCGGGTCAATACTTCGAGCACCACTATGTACGTTTGTCCCTATCAACCGTGCACAGATTGCTCTGCTCTGGGGGTAAATATGTCATCCCAATGTGGACCTAATGTCTCTATGGCCGATTGGTGACACCTGTGTTGCGCATGGGTGCACAAACCGAAGATTTTGACGATGGAAACAAGCGGCTCTAGCCGGGGGAAACAATCGGCATCTTGCGGCATCGGCGGCTTCAAGGCAGCATGGCGGCTGGAGCAGCTGGATGCAGAAAGATCAGTGGCGCGAAAAGACAATGGAACAAACTACACAAGTCGTGCAGAAGAAGAGCATCTCCGCGAGCCGGAGAAACCAGATTCGGTATCCTCTTCGAACACCCGTCGTTTACAAGTGGCAAGACGCCACCGGGTTGCAGCGGCGCGCGCGAGGTTGGACGCGGGACATCAGTGAGGCTGGCGCCTACGTGCTTTCGGACCGCTGCCCAGTAAAAGGAGAATCTGTTGAGCTCACATTTAAACTCCTGGGCCTTGGCCGGCAGCACAATTCCCGTAACAGGCATAATCTGGCGATGGGCGGGGAGGTTGTTCGGGTGGACTTTGCGGAGATGGCCGGGGCGGCCGTGGGATTTGCGGTCCGAAGCAAGACTCCGTCGCCGAATAAGCAGACAGACGATCCCCTCGAAAGGATCTGGGTGGACGGGCTGGCTTTGAGCGCGGTTTGTAACTAGCCCAGGAAGCTTTGTGTAGAGGGTGGAGCAGTGCAGTTGACGTGGAATGGATTTCCCCAGCAAATCCGAATTCGCAGAGCAGGTGGATCACAGGCAAGTATTTGAAATGTGATTCAAGGGGCGAAGCTCTATGTACATTCGAGAAGACAACCGCGAAGGGGTTGAGAAGAGCGTTCAATGGAACGCGCTTCACACGCATTACCAGCATGAACGCAAAGTGGAAGCTCTACTGAGCACAAAGGGATTTGAGACGTTCCTGCCCACCTGCGAGAGTGTCCGGCGTTGGAAAGACAGGACGAAGAGAATCTCCGAAGCTTTGTTCCCAGGATATTTGTTTGTCGCTGACGTCAGCGAACGCCGGCTGCAGGTGATGACGACGCCGGGAGTGTGCGCGATCGTCTGTGTTGCGGGAACGCCTGCGGCGATCCCTGGGCATGAAATTGAAGCGATTCGCAAATGCGTTTCGGATCCGGCAAAAGTGGCGCCACATCCCTACCTCCGGGGAGGGGATTCGGTTCAAGTGCAAAGCGGTCCGCTCGCGGGTGTCGAGGGAATTCTGGTCCGGATGAAGGACTCGTGCCGGCTAGTGGTGTCTGTGGAGATCTTGGGCAGAGCGGCCGCCGTGGAGATCGAGGCCAGCTGTGTGAGAAAGACAAATTGGGGAAGACCGAATAACCCGGAGCAAGTGCCGGACACGAATAGCGCTGCATAATTTTCACCGCCCTCCAGAAACCTTTTAACGAGTAAATGCTTATGCCGACAGCGGAATACGAAACCAGATCAAGCGGGCAGGATCAACTGCTCGAATATTTCGGGCTTCGCGACCAGCCATTCGGGGTGACTCCCGACCCCAGGTATCTCTATTTCAGCCCGTCACATGCCGAGGCGTTTGCGTCGCTAATCTATGCCATTGAAGCAAAACGGGGATTCTCCGCCCTGATCGCGGAACCCGGAATGGGGAAGACGTCGCTGCTGTTTCACCTGCTGGACAAGATGCAGCATTCGGCGCGAACTGCTTTTCTCTTCCAACCCGATCCGGACCAGCATGGACTCTTGCGAAGCCTGCTCGCGGACCTAGGCATCAATACGGAACTGCAGAGCGTCTCCCAGATGCACGAAGCGTTGAACGATCTGCTGCTGATTGAATCGCGAACCGGAAAACATTTCGTGCTGGTGATTGATGAGGCTCAGGACTTGGATGATTCCGTTTTGGAATCGATACGATTGCTCTCCAATTTCGAAACTCCCCAGACGAAACTCATGCACATTGTGCTTGCTGGTCAGCCTGCCCTGGCGACCCGGCTGGCAAAACCGGAACTGAAACAACTCCGGCAGAGAATTGCGGCTTGGGCGGGGCTCTCGCCGCTAAGCGCGGCTGAGTGTGCGGACTATATCGACCACCGGCTGAAAGTAGGCGGCTACAGGGGTACGAATCTGTTTCCTGCCGCGAGCAAATCGTTGATCGCATCTGCAAGCGGCGGCCTGCCAAGGAATATCAATCACATTTGCTTCGGCTGCCTCTCGTTGGGATTTGCCAACCAGGAGCAGCAGATGCACGCCGGCATCGTGCGGGAAGTGTTGCGCGACCAGGAATTTCATTTTAAGCGGGAAGAAAAAGTCGATTTGAAGAGTTCCAATCACGCCAGCGAAACTCCTTACCTGCCACCGATGCCGGTGATGCCTCCAGTGCGACATCCACGGCACATCGGAGGAGTCGTGCTGGGATTGGTTGGCATCCCGCTGCTGCTGGTATTCCTTGCGAGCCAATTCAAGGCCGACTACTTCACCCCACAAATGCCGCGAACCAGTGACAACGTCACCCTTCGAAGCGAAGGGCTCAATCCCCATGCGGGAGAAGTGGTGGGGAATTTACCTTTGCCTGCTCCGCCGAGTATAGCCCTGACTCCTCGAATCCCGGCTGCGGGTCAGGAACTTCCTGTCGCTGCAATTTCGCAGGCTCCAGCGCCGCGCGTTCGCCGGGCCGCAACGAAGGTTCGACCCGCACCTCACCAGGCTCCGGCGGCAAGACATGCTCCGCGGGTGGTGATAGCGCGGAAGCAAGAAACGCTTTTTCAACTGGCGATGGACAACTATGGAAAAGCAAACTGGCAGATTATCGGGCAGATACGGGCAAACAATCCCAGAATAAAAGATTCGTTCGCTTACGTGGATCAAGGACAGCGAGTTGTTCTACCCGATCTCGCTCCGCAATTTCCCTGGAAGAATGAATGACTCCTATTCCCACTCCGAGTTCCCGGCCTTGAGAAGGGTGCTGAATCATGCTCAAGCAAATTGTTTCCGCTGCACTATTCGTGATTACGCTGACCGGTTTTCCGGAACCGGTGCGATCGCAGGACCAGCCGGCGCAAATTAATAACTCGAAGCAGACGCCGGTTTCGGCGGCTACTTCAACTGATGCAGACCACCCGCAACCGCACCAGCGCAATCCGCGATATCACATTGAGTCCGGCGACATTCTCGAGCTCTCCTTCCGCTATACGCCGGAGTTTGACCAGGAAATCACCGTGCAACCTGACGGATTCGTGCAGCTCAAAGGGATACCGAACGATGTGCATATCCAGGGACTAACGGTGCCGGAAGTGATCGAAAGTCTTAAAAAGGCTTACGTGAATGTGCTGAACGACCCGGTGATCAGTGTGGTGCTGCGGGATTTTGAAAAACCCTACTTCATCGCCGGGGGACAGGTGACCAAACCAGGGAAATACGATCTCCGCGGAACGACCACGGCGACCCAGGCAATTGCAATCGCTGGTGGATTTTCCGACTTCTCAAAAAGCTCCCAAGTTCTCCTCTTCCGCCATTACTCAGATGATCTCGTGGAGGTCAAAGTCCTTAATCTGAATCGCGTGCTGAAGGACAAGACCTACAGGGAAGATTTGCAGTTACAGCCCGGAGATATGTTGTTCGTACCGAAGACGTTCATGGCCAAAATCGACCGGTTCCTGCCGCGAACCTCGCTCGGCACATATTTCAGCCCCGCAGTTTTGTAGTTCCCGTTCAGGAAGGAAGCATTATGAGCAGACACGAGATTATTCTCACTGACCGAGGAATCCGCGACAATTCGGCCCTCACGACTCGAGACATGATCGAAGTAGGAGTTCGCCGGCGGGGAAGCTTCTTATTCTGGTTTGCAATCGTTTTCCTGGGCGCGGTTGTGGCGGCAATCGTAATGCCGAAACGTTACGAATCGGAAACCAAGATACTTGTCCACCGGGAGCGCGCGGATCCGCTGGTCACCGCCCAGCAAACGGCAGCCATGGAACAGAACCTGCCGGGCCTTACCGAAGAGGACATAAACTCCGAAGTTTCAATTCTGAGGAGCCAGGATTTGCTGGAAAAGGTAGTGGTGGCTTGTGGCCTGCAGCACATGAATGAGGACTCACTGCTCTACCGCTGGTTCAAAGTGGGGACCGCGGCCTCGGCGGACGATGAACAGCTTGCTATCCGAAAAGCCGCGGGGAAACTTGACAATGACCTCCGCATTGAACCCGTTAAGAAATCGTTTGTCATTTCCATCCGGTATTCGTCCACGAATCCAGAGTTGTCGGCAAATGTCCTGAACACGCTGGGAAATCTTTACCTTGAAAAACACGCTGCGGTGCACCGGCCCAAGGATGCCGTCGGTTTCTTCGATCAGGAGACGGAGCAATACCGCAAGGTCATGGAGCAGGCACAGCAGCGGCTGGCGGAATTCAACCGCTCGTCCGGAATTGTAACGTCGCAAACGGAGAAAGACTCCGCCGTGCCGAAGCTCGCTGAATTCGAGTTGGACTGGCGGCAGACGCAGGCAGCGATCCCTGGCGGCGAAGAGCACGTGCGGTCACTGCAAGCCCTGTTGGAGAAAACGCCCCAACGAATTACAACGCAATTGCACAACTCGGACAACGGCGCATTGATGCAACAGTTGAAGTCGTCTCTGGTCAACCTGGAAGGCCAGCGAGTGGATTTACGAAATAAATATGCGCCGGGCGACCGCATGGTGAAAGAAGTGGACACGCAGATCGAGCAGGTGAAGGCTGCGATTGACGCGCAGCAAAAGGCGCCGCTGAAGGAAGAGACTACGGACCAAAACCCGACTTACGAGTTTCTGCGCCAGGAATTGGCGAAGGCGCAAGCCGATCTTGCGGCCATGAAGGCGCGAGCGCGGTCGCAGGGAAACGTTGATCAGGCGTATCGCCATACCCTGATGGAGCGGGATCAAAAACAGCTGCAACAGGAAGCGTTGATGCGCGACGCGAAAATAGCGGAAGACAATTACATGCTCTATCTGAACAAACGCGAACAAGCGCATATTTCCGATGCGTTCGACAAGAATAGAATTTTGAACGTGTCCATCGCACAGCCGGCGACAATTGCTTTCCGGCCAACGAATCCCACGTGGCTGATTTTGCTGCTGGGTTGGCTGCTGGCGTGCCTCGCGAGCACCGGAGTTGTTCTTGCGCAGGAACAATTGAATCCAAGGCTCAAGCGGCCCGAGCAGATCGAGCAATATTTCGAGGTACCCATCCTCGCTGACGTTTCCAGAGAAACCAGCGAGACCAGCCACCTGTTTTCTCACTAATCCGCTTCAGAACAAAAAGCGTACCCACTATGAGCAAGAACTTTGAGTTGTTGCGACGGACGGGCTGGGGTGAAGAATACCTGGACGGGATCCCTTCCCCTGCCTATGCCAAGGCGAGTCCGGCCTCGCACCGGCAACCCGCGCCACGCCCCACCGGCCAGATTACCGCACTGGTGCAAAAACTTTTTCAGCGGTCTGGCGACCCTCAAATCCGCTGCGTTGTGTTTCTTGGCTGCACGGAGAGCAGCGGCGGGACTTCCGTTTGCGCGCGGACGGCGATGGCACTCGCGGGGCAAGTGGGGGACCGCGTGTGTGTGGTGGACGCAAAACTTGGCAATCCCTCCCTGCACCGGTTTTTTGGGCAAGACAACCTTGTCGGATTGAGGGACGCGATGGCCCATTCGCGACCTGGCGAAAGTTTTGTAAAACAGGTGGAGGAGAGCAATCTTTGGCTTTTGCCTGCGGGAGATCCGAAAAACGGGCACGCCGGAGGCCGTCCACAGCGTAGCTTAACTTCCTGCCTGATTGAACTTCGCACTGATTTTCCCTACGTGTTGATCGATGCCCCGCCACTTAGCCAGAGGAGTGAGCTCCCCGCCCTGGCGCAAGTGACGGAAGGGGCCGTACTGGTGGTGGATCCGTCGGGGGTAACGGCGGATATCGCGCTTAAGGGCCGCACGCGCCTCCAAAAATCGAATATCAGGCTGCTCGGAATGGTGCTGAATCAAGACGAATCCCCGGTTCTGCGGAACCGGAGGAACTGAAGAGCGCGAAATGGCAACTACGATTATCCCCGGAGCAGAATCAAAGTCGCGAAATGCCGTGCCTCAACGCGTGGCCACCAGAGTGTGGTCACGAATGTTTCCCCAATCGAGCACGCAGTGGTTGAACCTGGCGATCGAGGTGGCGCTTGGGGCCGTTTCCTTCCTGCTGACGTTTTCCATATTTGCGTCGGGACATGAGTGGCGGCTTTGGCCGTTAATTCCAGCCCTCCTGGTCGTCGTCCCCATCCGATCGTTCGGGTTGATGCTACTAGGACCGTTCAAGAGTTCCTTGCGCCATGCGGACGCGCATGAACTGCTGGAAATCGTGAAAGCAGTGACGCTCAGCAGCGTGATCCTC
The DNA here is from genome assembly GCA_035693545.1 of Candidatus Acidiferrum sp. GTDB lineage: Bacteria > Acidobacteriota > Terriglobia > Acidiferrales > UBA7541 > Acidiferrum. The sequence goes on along the minus strand of DASSGJ010000493.1, from coordinate 27,469 downwards.
ACTGGGGTCTTACCTCGCGCAGGGATTCTACGTTCCGATTTTTCACTGGCTTTTTTTGTACTGGATTGGGCCTTGCTGATCTTGCTGCTTGGCAGCTTCCATTTCGGAGCTCGCCTGTACCGAAGCGAATTGTGGATGCGGCGGAAGGCTGTGAAACAAGTGGCGATTGTGGGAGCGGGGGATGCCGGAATGACCCTCGTCAGGGAGCTGGTTTCGGATCCCACTTCGAGATGCCGTCCGGTCGCGATATTCGATGATGACCCGAAGACACATGGAACGACCATCTGTGGAATACCGGTGGCAGGAAGTGTTGACGAATTGAGTTCGCTGCCTCGAGAGAAGCGCGTAGAAGAGGTATTGATTTGCATACCAAGTGCGACCCAATCCGAGATGAGCAGGATTGTATCAATCTGTTGCCGGGCAAATTTCCCGGTACGCACGCTGCCGGCGCTGGCAGAAATTCTGGATGGGACGGTCTCTCCGCAAGACCTTCGGTCGTTGCGGGTTGAGGATTTGCTGCAGCGGGAAGAGTTGCGGCCCGAACCAAAACAGATTGAAGAGGTAGTGAAGAACCAGGTGGTGTTGATCACAGGCGCGGGCGGGAGCATCGGTTCAGAGCTGTCGCGGCAAATTGCCCTCGGTTCGCCCGAAGCGTTGCTGCTGCTCGACAAGACGGAGAACAGCCTCTTCTACATTCACCGCGAACTGCAAGAGCGGTTTCCCTCCTTGCGGCTGAAGCCGTTGCTCTGCGACGTGTCACGCAGGAATCATGTCGAAGAGATTATGCGGTCGGAAAAGCCCGCCGTAGTTTTTCATGCCGCCGCTTATAAGCACGTCGGATTGCTGGAACTGCATCCGATGGAGGCCATCCGAAACAATGTTTTAGGTACTCGAAATGTCGCGGTTGCCGCGATGAAAAATGGCGTGAAGCGCTTCGTAAACATTTCGACGGACAAAGCGGTCAATCCGGAAAATTACATGGGTCTCTCAAAGAAACTCACAGAACTGTGCATCCAAGAGCTATCCGGCCGCAACGGCGCGACTCGATTCATGAATGTGCGATTCGGAAACGTCGCGGGAAGCACGGGGAGTGTGCTTCGCCTCTTTTGGGACCAGATCCAAAAAAACGAGCCGATTCACGTGACCGACCCGCGGGCAACGCGATACTTCATGTCCATTCCCGAGGCAGTCCACCTGATCCTGCGAGCAGCACGCCAGGGCCGCGGCGGTGAAACGTTTGTCCTGGAGATGGGGGAGCCAATCAATATTTACGAGCTGGCGAAGAGCATGAGCTTGTTGGCGGGTCTGACGCCGGGAAAGGAGCTCCCAATTTATTTTGTCGGTTTGCGGGAAGGGGAGAAGGTGAACGAAGAGCTGTGGGCGGATTGGGAAGTGCCGGTGCCGAGTTCGCAAAGAGGTGTTCTGATGATTCCGACGCATGATCCCCATTCGGACGGAATCCTGTCGAGGATTGACGGTATCGAAGCTCTGCTCAATCGAGGCGATCGTCAAGCACTTGACGAAACGCTCGGCGAGCTTTTCCCCCGTTTTATGGAGAAGAAGCACTCGGCCGTTCCGATTACCAGCAACGGTTCTGCCAGGAATATGACCAATTTTCCGGAGGTACGCGTGAAGATTCCACTATCGAAGCCAGACATCGGTGAACGTGAAATGGAAATGGTGATGGATGTTTTGCAGTCCGGGCGGTTAAGCCTGGGCCCGAAACTTCTGGAATTTGAGGAAAAATTCGCGAAGTACATCGGAGCGCGATATGCCGTGGCGACCAACAGCGGAACTTCGGCGCTGCATCTTTGCATTCGCGCGCTAGGCATCGGCCCTGGAGACGAGGTCATCACCACTCCGTTCAGTTTTGTGGCTTCCACGAACTGCATTTTGTTCGAAGGGGCCACTCCGGCTTTTGTTGACATCGACCCTGATACGTTGAACATCGATCCAATCCAGTTGAAGCGTTTCCTGCGGGACAACTGCCTGGTTGACGCGCGACAAGGCGTGCTGATCGATAGGTCAAACGGCCGGAGGGTAAAGGCCATCCTGCCGGTCCATGTGTTCGGAGTTCCGTGCGACATGAATCCAATCCTGGCGCTGGCACGCGAGTACAAGCTTCATGTAGTCGAGGATGCCTGTGAAGCGCTGGGCGCTGAATATTGCGGCCGGCGCGCAGGAACGTTTGGCGATGTGGCAACGTTTGCGTTCTATCCAAACAAGCAGATCACCACAGGCGAAGGCGGAATGATCGTTACGAACGATGAGAATCTGGCAAAGCATTGCCGCAGCATGCGTAACCAGGGACGCGGAGAGGACGCATCCTGGCTGAGTCATGCGCGTCTGGGCTACAACTATCGGTTGAGCGAAATGCAGTGCGCCTTGGGTATCGCGCAGCTCGAACGGGTTGCGGAACTCCTTGAAGGAAGGAAACGCGTTGCCGCTGCGTACCACAAGGCTCTGGCTCGCATTCCACATCTGCTGCTTCCCTCGGAATTCGATGACAAGAAGCGAAGCTGGTTTGTCTACGTGGTGCAGCTCGCTTTGCCGGCACCGAAAACTCTTCGCGACCGCGTGATGGTAAGGCTTCGAGAGCAGGGGGTGGAGTGCCAGGCATATTTTCCCGCGATCCACAAGCAACCTCACGTCGCTGGAACTTCCAGATTGCCTGCCGCGCCGCTCTATTGCGCGGAAGAAGCCGCCGACCGTTGCTTTGCCCTGCCTTTCTACCCGTCCCTCAGTGACTCGGAAATTGAATACGTCCGGAAAACGCTGAGCCGGATTCTGGCGGAGGAGGTCAAGGAGTTCTCCTCCGCAAATTCGGCGTTTGCGGCATCCGCGGCTTCCGACTAGGCACTGGTTAATCAGCTGCCGGACCACGAATTCAAAAGTAAAAAGGACACATTCATGTGCAAACGGGTTGTTGGGGTTCATAACGGACACAATTCCTCTGCCGCTGTCGTGCAGGACGGCCTGCTGGCATTCGCGCTGCAGGAGGAACGCCTCACTCGCGTAAAGAATCAGGGCGGCCTGCCCAAGCTCACGTTGCAAAGGATCGCATCCGACTTTCCGGCGACGGAACCCACCAGTGAAGGGTTGCCCGTGGCGTTCGGTGGACGGAACCTGACGGCCTGCGACTGGCAGAGAGACGCGATCTTGAAGAGCTATGGGCAAAGGTCGAGTGGCACCGTGGGGAGCTTGAAGCGGCTCGCCAGACGCAGCGTTTTTGTTTCGGATTCGATCAATCGGGTGAAATTCCACAACCTTGACAATGAATTGAAAGCTGTTTTGCCGCGGGAACATCCCGACGCCCTCGGCTTTGATCATCATCTCTCTCATGCGGCCGCTGCATATTTCGGGTGGGGAAAGATGGATGAAAAAGTGTTGGTCCTGACGTGCGACGGTGCGGGAGACTGCGCCTGCGCTTCAGTGAGCATCGGCGAACACGGAACGCTGAAGACGATTGCCCGCACTGAGGAGAGCCATTCCGTTGGCGCATTTTTCGGAAAGATCACCTATCTCCTGGGAATGGTGCCGATGGAGCACGAATACAAGGTGATGGGGCTTGCGCCTTACGCGGAAAATGCCCGCGAAGCGCGGAGCCTTGCCGACGAATTCAACCAGATGTTTGAGTTTGATCCGCAAAATCCCATGATCTGGCGGCGAAAAAACGGAAGCCCGGCAATGCAGTTTGCTGCCAACTATCTGGCGGATCACATTCATCGACGGAGATTCGATCACGTTGCTGCGGGTGCGCAACTCTTTATCGAGCAGTTTTTGGCACGGTGGGTTGAAAACTGCGTGCGCCTGACTGGAATTCCGAGAGTCGCTCTCAGCGGCGGAGTTTTCATGAACGTGAAGGCCAACAAAAGAATTCTGGAACTGCCGGAGGTGGAGGAGCTGTTTGTGTTTCCTTCCTGCGGGGACGAAACAAATGCTATCGGCGCGGCGTGGTTGCGGTACCACCAGATGTATAAGCAGATTCCGCGGCCATTGGAACATCTTTATCTGGGGACGGCGTGTACGGAACAAGAAGTGGAGAAAGCGGTCAAGAAGTATGAATTTACCAGCACCGTTTTCATCGAAGAGCAGCCCGACATTGAACGCCACGTGGCTGAGCTGCTGGCCGGCAACAAGATTGTCGCCCGGTTCAAGGGCCGTTGTGAATTCGGGGCCCGCGCGCTCGGGAATCGTTCGATTCTGGCAAATGCTTCGGACACCCACGCTGTGCGGACAATCAATTCGATGATCAAATGCCGGGATTTCTGGATGCCATTTGCACCCTCGGTGCTTGCGGAGCGCAGCGGAGATTATTTCCGAAAACCGAAACCGATGCCCGCGCCGCACATGATCATGACTTTCGACACACGCGAGGAGAAACGGGTGGCAATCCCGGCGGCGATACACCCTCAGGATTTCACCGGGCGTCCACAGGAAGTGTTTGAAACGACGAATCCCTCTTACTACCACCTGATCAAACATTTTGAAGAATTGACAGGAGAAGGTCTGATCCTGAACACCTCGTTCAATCTTCATGGCGAGCCCGTGGTGTGCACGGCGGAGGATGCGCTGAGGGTCTTTGATGTCTCGGGGCTTGAGTATCTTGCCTTGGAAAACATGTTGTTGAAGAAAGTGTGAGTTTGGGCTTCACACACCGCCCGCGTTTAAGACTCCCGCATTTTCGATGTATTTACCGGCACAAATCAACCTCTCGGCTCAAAAAACTTGGTTTCAGGCTCAACGATGTCTGAACTTTCAAAAACGGAAATCCTGATTCCCGGTTCGCCGGCGTCTCTCCCGGCAGAAAGCGGGGCAATTCTTCGAATCCTGGGGCGAAATACGTTCTGGCTATGGCTGGATCTGGGAGCCCTGCGGATTGGGACCATGCTGGCGGGCCTGTTTCTGATCCGCTACTTTGGGCCGACGAATTTTGGCGTTTACAGCACTGCGCTGGCAGCGGGCTGGATCGGCAATTGCGTGGTTGATCTGGGACTGACGCGGTATGCAGCGCGCGCGGTGGCAGCATCGGTGAATGAAACGCGCCCCATCATTGCGCTCAGCGTCTTTACGACCGCGATTTCCGTGGTCCTGGAGGTTCTTGCACTTCTTTTTGCGTTGCGCTTCGGCTACTGGCAACTGGCATGCTTTGCCGCTGGGTTTGTATTGTGCAATTTTGAAGGCACGGCCAGCTTGTGCTCCAGCGTTCTGACGGCGGAGTTGCGCTCCCGGGCGATTTTACCAGGGTCCCTGTTGGGTGCTGCCGGATTGATAGGCCTGACGATTGCAGTGATCTGGCTGCATCTTTCCGTACTGACGATGCTCACAGCGCTGTGCTTCAAGTCGTTACTGGTTGTGAGCCTGCGCTTATGGCAATTGCGGGAGCACTGGCCGAATCGCCAGGATTTTCGCCCCGGAGTTTTGATGCGCACGGTGCGCGATGCGCTTCCCTACTTTTCCTACAATCTCACGCAAGTTGGGTACGGCAAAATCGCCATCCTATGCTTCGGCTTGGTTGCGCCGAAGGAGCAAGTGGGCTGGTTTGCGGCCGCCTTTGTAATTTCGGATGTGATTCCACAGTGGAGCTATGCGTCGAGCGGCGCCCTTCTGCCGGTGTGGACCCGTTTGTTTGAAAACGGGCGATGGGAAGAGATGGTCGCCCTACGGCAACGGCTTCTGGATATTCTTCTATTCGCATCCATACCGGTCTGGATTTCGCTGTCTGTCTTTGCCCCGGAAATTTGCGCGTTGCTGGGCCCGCGATACATTCCCAGCGCGCCGGTTCTAAGAATCGTGGCCTGCCGTTCCGTCCTGGCGGTGCTGGACGGATTTCTGGGTCATGGATTTTTGGTTTCGGTAAACCGGATGAAAGAACGGCAGGCGGCGCTGTCTGTTTCTTTCGTTCTGTTGGCGGCACTAAGCACTGCGCTTGGATACATGTGGGGTGCCGAGGGAGTCGCGATAGGCCTATTCATTTCCGACGCGGTGCTCATCTTTCAGTATCTGCGCATTATCTCGCGAATCGGGATGCCCCTTGAGTGGACGCCTGTTGTGCCCGGCTTTTTTGCCGGGGCAATCATGGCCGCCAGCGCCCTCGCTCTCCCCCAAAGCGTCCAGCCGATCCTGAAACTTTCTGTGATCCTGTTTTTGTACCTCTGTACTTTGGTTCTCCTTTCGAAGGACAGGCTGGTGAGTGCGGGAAGAACTCTGCAGGAGTGTATCCGCTGAAGCTCGAATCCATGCACGCGCAACTGCAACGGCCGTGGCCGCAAGTTATGCCGCTTCTCCGCGCAGCTCTGCTCATCCTGCTGTTCGTTGGCGGCTTCGCGATGGTTTTTGTGGCCGATCTAGCGGACAGAGTAGGGAATCACGGATTACAAGTCCTCTCGGGAATAGGTCCCTTGAAGATGGTCTTGCTGCTGACAGGCGGGCTGGCGGCTCTCTATCTGCTTGTGCGTCACGCGGAGGTCACGCTGGCCATCTTCTTCCTGATCGGGCTGATCAAAGGGGATGAGAGGTTGGCGTCAATGCCAGTGGACCTTACCGTGGCCGTTGGCGGGATGGTGTTGCTGAGCGTCTGCGCACGGTTGATTACCGGCAAAAGAGAGCTGGCTCTACCACGCGAGTACCTCTTGTACCTACCCCTGCTCGCGATGATGGTTATCAGCCTGACTTATACGCCAGACCTTGCCGGCGGTGTTGATAAAACGCTCCGTTTTTTGTGCCTCACCAGCATCGGGATCGTATCTCCCTTTGTTCTTTTTGATTCCGCGAGGACGCTGAAGGTTTTTTTGCTGGCCATGGCCCTCGGCGGCCTGGCCATTGCCATCAATTCGTTGGCGATGCTTGGAGGGTCTGACCGCCTGGTCTCGCCAAGCGGATTGAACACCGAACTCGGGGCAGCTTCGGCCATAGCCATGATCGTCATCTGGAACCTGTGGTTCCCCGACTGGTCGTTTATCAAACGTGCCCTCTTTTATCCGGTGCTGGGCGTGTTGGGTGTGGCGCTGATCGGCTCCGGCGGAAGGTTCGCGAACGTTTCCGCGGTGCTGTGCCTGGTTCTGGGGACTTTCCTTTGCAGGAAATTGTTTGTGGATGCGGGCGTGATTGGCGGGCTGGGCTTGCTGTTATTGCCGCTTATCTGGATTCCGCAGGCCTCGTTTGATTACTTGAGCTCGCTTGCGCGGCCTCACCAGGCCATGGGGACGCGCAACGATTTAATGGCGCTGGGCGTGAAAATGTTTTCGGAACACCCGCTTTTTGGAGTGGGAATCCAGGGTTTCCGGTTTCTCTCACCCAATCCGATCACTTACAACTACCCACATAATCTCATCTTGGAATTGGGCTCGGAATTGGGTCTGCTTGCCGCCGTTTCTTTTCTGGCGATTGCGGGCTGTGCGTTTCTGGAAATCTGGAGACAGTTGCGCGATCCGGACCAATCCGGCAATTCGCTGGTCATCACGGTGTTTCTGCTGCTTATCTTCGTTTTCCTGGATGCGATGGTATCCGGCGACATCAACGATCTTCGATTCATGTGGTTCGTTTTCGGGCTTCCTTATGTACTCAGAGGCTTTCGAGCATCCAGAACAGTCGTGGTCTTGAATAGGGCTGCGCCAGAGCTTGCGTTCGCGGACGGATATTCAGTTCGGCGCGAAGGCTGACGCGCCGGTATCACTTTCACGAAAGAACCGATTCTTATGGCTTCCACAGCACGCCAGGCCTCTTTTGAAACAATTCCGCAATCCGCCAAACCAGTTCGAACGGCGGACTACGAAATGCTCAGGGGTGTAATCGTGTGCCACCTGAGTCCCGTGGAAAGCCGGCGTGACGAAAGAGCTTTCTCGCGTCAGGCACTGCCCACTCTTGATTATGGCTTGCGTCCGCGGATCCTGGGACCGCACTCCTGCAAAGATCGAATCCAGGATGTGGAATTTGTTTCGCTTCCGAAAAGTCGCGGACGGGCCCTCCGAATTCTTCTTGCCTCCAGATTTCTTTGGAGCGCACTCAACCAGAAAGCCGACATTTACCACGTGCATAGCCCGGAATTGATCCCCGTTGGACTGATGCTGAAGCTGATCTTCAGAAAGAAAGTGGTTTACGACTCGCGGGAAGATTTCCCCGCGATGATGCTGACCAAAGCGTACCTGCCGCCCCGGTGGAGAAAACTGGTGAGCCGTGTCGTGGCAAGCGCGGAAGGCCTTGCAGCGCGTATTCTGGACGGTTTTGTTACTGCCGACTCGGGAACTCTGCGGCCTCATGCCAAAAAAGGAAAAAGCCGGAAACTGGTCTTCTACAACTTTCCCAACCTGCGGTATTTTCCGGAACCGCAAATTGTTGAGAAGAAGTTTGATCTGGTCTATCGAGGTGGGCTCTCGGAGAGAGCGGGCACATTTGTTTTGCTAAAAGCTGTGCGCTTGCTGAAGGAACGCGGGACGCCGGTTCGCCTGCTGATGTTCGGCTACGCCGATAACAAGCAAACCGAACAAATGGTGCGTGACTCGGTGTTGAGCATGGGAATCGAGAACCTGGTCACGTTGCAAGGGGTCATCCCTCACGATGATATGGCCGCGACGCTGTGCCAGGCTCGCATTGCAGTGTGTCCCCTGCAACGCATACCGAAATTCCTGAACAATATTCCCGTGAAGGTCTTCGAGTCGTGGGCTTGCGGCTTGCCGGTCATCGCCACCGACCTTCCTCCCATACGACCGTTCTTCGGAGCCGCACTTTACGGAGCGCTCGTAAAACCGGGGGATGCCTATGGGCTGGCAAACGCGGTTGCGAGGATGCTCAAGTCACCCCAACTGACTGAGGAATATGGATGTCGAGCGCGCCGGGCCGTAGCTGAGAGGTACAACAGCGACCTGGAAATTCGAAAACTACTTTCCTTTTACAAGGGAGTCTTGACATGTCGACAGGCACATTAGCCGGACACCCATCGGACGGCGGCGAAAATGCTCTGTTTCCGTTAGCCGAGCAATCCGCTCATTCACCCAAAAAGAAGAGATTGATTGTAAACGCGGACGATCTTGGCCTGAGCCGGGGTATCACGGACGGGATTTTGTTCAGCCACCAGCAAGGCATCGTTACCAGCGCCTCCTACATGGTCAACCAGCCGGCCAGCGAATACGCAGTTGAGCGGTTGCGAGAATTTCCGGGGCTTGATGTGGGAATTCATCTGAACCTCTGCCAGGGGAGGCCGGTATTGCCGCCGAGCGCCGTGCCCACGCTCGTGGATTCTGATGGATGCTTTTTGCCACCGTCGCGAATGGCTCGAAAACTCACCCTTTGGCAAGCGTCGCCGAAGGAGATCCACGCCGAATTTTGCGCGCAAATTGATCGCATGTTGTCTTCCGGGCTTACGCCTTCTCATGCCGATTCCCATCATCGTTTTCACTTTTATCCTGCCGCTGCGATGGCATTTGAAAAGGCAGTGCGCTCCAGGGGGATTTGCCGCGCTCGGGCCGCAAGGAAGGTTTACTGGCCCGCGAGCGGAAGCGCCTCGAAAGCCCACGCCGGGTCTTATTTACGGCGCCGGGGTGTTTATGCGTATAACGAATTCCTGCAAAAGGTTCTTTTCCGTAATCTGAAATTGCCGGACGCCGGAGTCGCGTTTCATCCTGCGTTCCGCGGCAAGCTCCAGGAATTGCCTGAAGCGTGGAATTTCACGATGCAGAACATGCCGGCCGGCACTTATGAAATCTGGTGCCACCCTGGATTTCCGGAGACCGGTTTTTCCGAGACCGATCGGCTAAGCAAGCAAAGGGCGCTGGAAGTCACAATTCTTACCGACCCGCTGTTAGGTTCGAATGTTCGAGAGGCGGGGATCGAACTGACGGCGTTCCACCAACTGTGATTGCAGCGCTGCCGGGGCGCCTCATCGCTGATCGACTTCTGCCGGGCAAGTTAGCCGTGTCTGGCTGCCAATTTCCCATCCCATGACGCAGTTGTTCTTCAGGTTGTTGAATTCAGCTTTGCAACTCCAAATCACAGACGAGGTGGGCAAATGAGAATCTTCATCGCGGGTGTTGATGGTTATCTCGGGTGGCCGCTGGCGCAGCATTTGGCTTCAAGAGGGCACGAGGTGGCGGGTGCCGACGCGTTCTTCCGGCGGGCGTGGGTGCAAGAAATGGGGTCATGGAGCGCCACGCCCATCGGAACGATGGAGGAGCGTCTGCAGGCATTCCGATCGCGCTTCGGCAAAGAATTGAAATTCTGGCAGACCGACCTGCGGGAATATTCGGTCGTCGAATCTATTTTCAGGGATTTTCAGCCTGATGCGATCGTGCATCTTGGGGAGTGCCCCTCGGCTCCCTATTCCATGATGGACGTCGGCCACTCCGTTTTCGTGCAAACCAACAACATTGTCACCACGTTTAACCTGCTCTATGCAATGCGGGATATCCGGCCGAAGGCTCATCTCGTGAAGCTCGGAACGATGGGGGAATATGGCACGCCAGATCTGGAGATTCCCGAGGGATTTTTCGAAGTAGAGTTCCGCGGGAGGCGGGCACGACTGCCGTTTCCGCGGCTGGCGAGTTCCTGGTACCACTGGTCGAAGGTGCACGGCTCGAACAACATCATGTTCGCGTGCAAGATCTGGGGTTTGCGAGCCACCGACGTGATGCAGGGTGTCGTGTTTGGAACCCGCATTGACGGAATGGAGAAAGATCATCGCCTGCTTACACGAGTGGATTTTGATCAGGCCTTTGGCACGGCTATCAATCGGTTCTGTTGCCAGGCAGTGATCGGCCACCCGCTCACGCCTTTTGGAAAGGGTCACCAGCGGAGAGGGTTCCTGCCTCTTCGGGATTCCATGCAGTGCCTGACGCTGGCGCTGGAAAAACCGGCGGCTGCCGGGGAGTACCGCGTGTTCAACCAATTTCAGGAAGTACATGACGTGACCGATCTCGCAGGAACGGTTCAGCGCGTGGCGGGCAAGGCGGGACTTTCTGTAGAGATACAGAACCTGGAAAATCCGAGAGCCGAAGCGGAAGACCACTACTACAAGGCAGATCACCAGAACCTTTTTGACCTCGGGTACCGGCCTGCGCATGACGTGGAGACGGAAGTGGGAATCATGCTGCAGGACCTGCTGCCGTTCCGTGAGCGAATTCTGGCGAAACAGAAAGCACTGATCCCGAATATTCGTTGGGATGGCCGCCGGGAATCGGTGAATTTCCTCCAGGCAAGAACCGCGGTTGCCTAGGCTGTCATTCTTCAATTCGAGGGGGACAAAAATCATGTTCGAGTCAGCACTCAGAGCCAATGCCGGTCGTCTTCAGCGCGTTTATGACGCAATGCCGTACTCCATGCAAAATTTCCTGACCAGCACCCGCGGCCTGTTTTTGGCGCGATACCGCTACTCGCAGGAGAATGGCTCCTATTTGAAAGAATTGCGTTCGCACGAGTCGTGGACACCCCGGCAAATTGTGGAGTATCAAACGCAGGCGCTGCGGCAACTGCTTGAGCATGCGCGGAAGAATGTCCCCTTCTATAGCGACTATCCCGCGGGGCCGATCCGAAACCTGGAAGATCTCATGGAATACCCCGTGCTTACACGTGAGACCGTGCGAGGCAACGCGAAAAGATTTGTTTCGCGACTCGCCTCCGACAACAATTGCATCCGGGTTGGCACAACCGGGACGACCGGCGCCAGCCTCGGCGTGACTTACACGGAGACCGTCGCAAGACGAAATTGGGCATTCCACATGCGGCGTTGGGCTTGGGCGGGCGTGAAGCCGCGCACTCCGCGCGTCACTTTTTTTGGGAGCAGGGTGATTCCCACAAATCGCAAGGTGCCACCCTTCTGGACGCACAACTTCTCCGAGCGACAGACACTGGCAAGCATCTTCCACCTGTCTGAATCGAATGCCCCTGATTACATCCAGTTCCTGCGAAAGAACAGCGGCCTGGTGCTGGAGGGCTTCCCATCGGTTTTGGCGATTCTTGCTGACTTCATCCACAAGACACAGAGTCCCATTCCGATGCGCGTAGTGTTTACAGATGGAGAGCCGCTCTACCCGAGGCTGCGAGAAACGATTGAAGAAGCTTTTTCGACGCGGGTGTTTGACCTATACGGGAACACTGAGCTTTGCGGCTTGATCCATCAGTGCGAGGCGGGGCGCATGCATGCGGCGCCTGATTATGCGTACCTGGAAATCCTGGATGAACACAACCAGCCGGTAAAGACGGGCTGCGAAGGGTATCTCGTCTGGACCGGCTTCGTCAACGATACGATGCCGCTGATTCGCTACCGGATCGGCGACCGGGGATGCCGCGCAGAAACGGATTCGTGCAGTTGTGGCCGGGCTTTCCCTGTGGTGGTCCCGACCATAACCAGGGAGAGCGACCAGTTGTATTGTCCCGACGGCCGCATTTTTTCGCCGCGCGCGTTGAACCAGGCCCTTAAGGGCGCCCGCGCCTTGCGTTTCTGCCAGATCCTCCACGAGCAGCCGGGCCACGTGGTGATTCGCGGAGTCGCCAGCGATGCCGGCGCTTATGAGGACGTGATGATGATTCGGGCGAACCTGCAAACAATTCTGGGGCCGACGATCTCCGTTTCGGCCATGCTGGCGGACAATCCGATCATCCGCGCGGGCGGGAAAATTCCGTTGATAGTTCAGTCTCCGGCCTCCCAATCTGCAGGCTTAACTGCTGTCGACGAAGGATCCGCTCCTGCAGAAATTGCTCAGAGGTAATTCGCCACTCAGTTCCAGGAAACACCTACCCTTCGCAGGAGTTGAACCACATGCAAATTGTTTTTTGGCTCTGTTTCACAGTCATTTTGTACGTCTATTTTGGTTACCCGTTGCTGCTGCTCTCGGGAATTCTTGGACGGAGAAGAACAGTCCGTAGAGAACATCTTTTTCCCTCTCTGAGCATCATCGTCCCCGCTCACAATGAAGAGTCCATGATCGGCAAAAAACTGGAAAACCTGCTTTCGCAGGACTATCCGGCGGAAAGGATGAAGATTTTTGTTGGCGACGATGGATCCACGGACTCGACGCCGGCGATCTGCCGCAGTTTTGAGCCGTCCGGCGTTTGCTTTTTCCGCTCGGAAGAGCGCCGCGGCAAGAGTGCGTTGCAGAATGAACTGGTCGCCCGCGCGCGGGGAGAGATTCTGGTATTCACCGACGCGGATTGTCTGCTCCCGCAAAATGCATTGAGCATAATTGCACAGAATTTTGCTTCAGGAGACGTGGGACTGGCGACAAATTGCGCGACGATACTCAATCAGGACGAAACCGGGATCGTCAAGAACGAAGGCTTGTACTGGAAATACGAGCGGTGGTTGCGCGAGGAAGAAAGCGCGCGCGGATTACTGGCGATGGCCAGCGGCTCGCTATTTGCGATGCGCCGGTCGTTTTGGAAGCCGCTCGATCCAAATGTCGGCGATGATTTCGCGCTGCCGCTGAGCGTCGCGAGAGCCGGATACCGGAACGTCCTGGAAACGCGCATCTCCGCAGGAACGCAATTGACTCAGAAAAAGGCCGACTCGATGTTGCGAATGAAAATGCGCATCATCAGCAAGGACCTCTACGGGTTGCTGCACAATGCCTCCTGCCTGGATCCATTTCGAGTCGGGCGGGTAGCGGTCGGCCTGTGGTCGCACAAACTTTTGCGGTGGGCTGTTCCGTATTTCCTGTTGGGAATGCTGGTCAGCAATATCTTTCTGGCCAGGGAAGGATTCTTTGCAGTTTTTCTGGCTGCGCAAATCGCATTTTATTTGGCCGCCGCTGCCGGGCTTCTGATTCGCAGGCTGGAATCATTATTTCCTCTGTCGATCACTTCCTCGTTCTGCCTGGTCAACTTTGCCTCATTGCTGGGGACTTTGCATTGCTTAACGTCCGGAAAAGCCGGTCAGTGGAAAACTGTCCGATAACGCTGACGCGGGCTTTTCACCGCGGCGGTCAGCCGAGCCATTCTCAAAATCAAGCCTGGAAATACCCTTGATGCACACACTCCAAATGGCGATTCCGTTTCACGGATGGTTTAACGGCCTGGTCGCTTTATTCATCTGCGCCGGCACGCTGCCCGTTGTGCGCTCTTTAGCTGCCCGCTGGAACCTGCACGATTCCCCGGGCGAACTGAAGATTCATACCGTGCCCACGCCGCGACTTGGTGGGATAAGTATGGGTCTTGCGCTGCTCGCCGGACTTTCGATTGGAGGCGCAGGGCTTTTCCTTCACGCTTTGGACATTTACCTGGCGATGTTTTTGCTTTGGGGCACAAGCTTGATTGACGACTTGCAGAACTTGCCCCCCGCTATCCGCTTGTTCATCCACTGCATCGTCGGGCTTCTTGTGGCACGGACGCAATGGGGCTTGGCGCTAACTGGGAATCCACTGCTGGACGCGGCCCTAACCTGTCTTTTCGTGATGTTATTCGTGAATGCCTTCAACTTTTTTGATGGCGCGGACGGACTCGCTGCCGGCAGTGCTGCACTGGTCAGCCTGGGCTACGTTTTGCTGTACACCTCACGGGCCCCCTCGGTTGGGGCGGCGGTGGCGTGGAGTCTGCTTGGCACTTGCCTCGGATTCCTGCTGTTCAATTTTCCGCCTGCAAGAATATTCATGGGCGATTCGGGAAGCACCGTACTTGGTTTTCTGATCGCCTTTCTGGGACTGGATTTCTACCGCGTGCACCACGCCGTTGGGACTCACTTGTTGCTGCCATTGGTTTTCGCCGGGATTCCACTGCTTGACTTGTTATTGGCGGTATTCCGGCGGTTAAAAAAGCGGATGTCACCGTTCGCGGGGGATCGCCAGCACTATTACGACCTGCTGCAGCAGAGGGGCTGGGCGGCTCGGCCGATTGCGATTGGTTCTTATGTGGCGACCCTCGGGTTGATTCTGCTTGGGCTGGTTTGCGACCGCCTGAATCCAGGTTTAGCATTCACGGCGCTCACCGTCACGTTTGCCTCGTTATTAGTCACTGCAGTTCGGCTCGGTTCGCTGCGCTGAAAACCAACTTCCGATTTAGCGTGTGATGGAAATGATTCTTTGGGAAAAAGAGAACGCCAAGGTGGAATTCCGGATCGCTCTTGCCGGCGATTATCTGCCGGCAGCGGGGTTGGGCGTGACGGAAAAGTGCGACTGGAAGTGCCGGGCGGCAAAGCTCGCGCCGTATTTTGAGAACATCGATCTGGCGATCGCGAACCTGGAGTGCCCGGTCGGGGCTGAATCTTGCGCGGTGCGGCCCAAGATTGGCCTGGGTGACAACTTTTCCGCGCCCGCGGCTTCACTTGAGTACCTTGCCGCTCTTCAAGTGAAGGTGGCAGGGATCGCAAATAACCATATCTATGATTGTGGGTTCGAAGGAATGCACCGGACGGCGGAAGCAATCAAGCGCAAGGGAATGGCTCCGCTGGGCAGCGGGCGTGATCTTGGGGAACCCCCTGATATTTTCGTGGCCGAGACGCCGTTCGGAGGGCGAATTGGTTTCTGGGCTGCCGCCAGAAATCTGCCGGAGACGGCCACCCGCACTCGGGCGGGGGTGGAACCGGCAAACAAGGCGCGGGCCCGAGCGGCAGTCGCGGAACTCCGTCGTCAGGGGACAAAGCTGAACATTGCATTTCTCCACGCGGGAATTGAGCACACCAACCGGCCCGACCCCGACGACGTGGAACTTATGGATGATCTGATCGAGATTGGCTTCAATATTGTTGCCGCTTCTCATTCTCACCGCATCGGCGGCTACCGGGCATTGACAGGAAAAAATGGCCGGCAAGGATTCTGCTTCTACGGACTTGGGAGCTTGTCCTCAGGGATCAGATATTCCGTCCTCGAGCACGAAGGACTGATGGTGATTGTCGGCCTTGACGCCACGGGGGATATCGCCCGAGTGGAGGTGCAGCCTATCCTGCTTTCCGCAGATGGGTGGGGAACGATTCCCGATTGGGCGAGCGCCAGGAATATCCTGGACCGCTTCATGATGTTATCGCTCGAAATTGCGGACGGCAGCTATCGCCGGCAATTTTACGAGGATACCGGGAAGGATCTGATTCGGCGGCAATACCGGAATCTGCGGGCTGCTTACCAGAGCGGCGGACTCTTGGGCCTGGCACAACTTCTGTCGCGGATCCGGATGCGGCACGTAAACCGAGTGCTCCACAAGGCATTCTGAACCACTCGACAAATGGAAATTCACAAATGAAAACCGCGGACGCTCTCCGTTATCCACCGGCGATTTCCCGGGATCGTGCTTACAGCTTCAACTGGTTTTACGCGCGGCATCACGCACGGCGGTTTGAGTGGATCAGGGACAAAATTGCATCAACCGGGAAAAAGTCTGTTTCCATCCTTGAGCTCGGCTGCCACGACGTTCGATCGCTCACTTACGTACCTGTTAATGTGCACAGATACGTGGGACTGGATGCGGGCTGGCAGAGCGGCTGGAATGGGGAGACGCCTTACGGACTGGAAGCGGGTAGGATTCGATTGCAAGACATGGAACATTTCGAGGTGCGAAGGTCGAGTTCACCGGAGGATATCGAAAAGCTCGGGGAACAATTTGATATCGTGCTGGTCCTTGAGACCTTCGAGTATCTGGAACCATCTGCTCTCGAGGCTTATGTCGCCGCTCTTGCAGGGAGAGTCCGTGATAACGGCTGCATTCTGGCCACGATGCCCAACGAGAAAGGGATTCCGCTGCTGGTGAAGGCTCTCGGCGCAAAGCTTGCGGGAATTCGCCGCAGCGAGTACACGGCGCGGCAGTTCTTTCACGCACTTCTGGGGAGAATGGACCAGGTGCCGCGGGCATCGAGGGGACGGAAAGGTTTCGACTACAGCCATATCGCTAACCTACTGGCGAGATACTTTCCTTCTTTGAGTCTGGAGGGTGTCGGCCTGATGAAGTTGCCTCCTCCTCTGAGCACAAACATTGGAATGGTCGCTTCAAAAGAGCGCCCTCGCGTCGCGAAGGAGTTGCTCACTACACGATAGGAGGTCAAGCAATGAACATCCCAACTATTGCGTTCGCCGGGGCTCTCCTGTTTTGCTCTGTTTTGATTGGGGGTGTTGATCGTGGCTGTGCCCAGGAAACTCGACGCCAGGCCCAGGAGCAGAATTCCCAGCAAAGCCAGTACCGCGACCAGGCTCAAAATACCTCCCAACCGCAAACACAACAGGATGTCCGCTCCTTCAGGGGAAAAATCTCCCAGAAGGAGAATAGTTTTTTTCTGGAGGAGCTGGTCCACCGGACCCCCTATCGCCTGGCGGATACCTGGGACGTCAAACGATTTGTCGGAAAGAAAGTCCGGGTCACAGGATGGCTGGATCAGGACCAGAAAACCCTGCACGTAAAATCAATGTCTCTCGCCCCGTGATTCTGGCAACAGCAATCGAACGGTGACCAAAATCACAGGTTTTTTCCGGAGTACGCAAATGATGTCTAAACTCCTAATGTTATCTATTTTGTTCTTTGCCTCGTGCCCAGGCCTTCAGGGCGTCACCTACTATGTCGATGCTACCGGAGGAAACGACAGCAATACCGGACTCTCGGCAGCTTCACCCTGGAAAACGCTGGGCAAAATCAACTCGTCCAAGTTTGCGCCTGGCGACATTATCCTGTTGCGGAGAGGGAGCGTGTGGCGAGAGCAACTCAATTTTCCTTCCTCTGGCTCCGCAGGATCACCGATCGTGATTGATGCGTATGGCACGGGCGAACCGCCGCTCGTCAGCGGTGCGGACCTGGTGTCCCCTGGAACTTGGTCCGCCTGTCAGTCTTGTGGAGCAAATATCTGGGAAGCCCAGGTCAAGACGAAACCGAACGTGGTTATTTTTGACGGGGCAAAGGGAAGCAGGAGATCGGCAAGCACCGAGTTGTCGAGCCCCCGAGACTGGTTCTGGGATTCGGGAATGCTCTACGTTTTCGCAAAGGACGAACCTTCACGCGAATTCCAGCATCCCGGGATTGAGAGCGGAGCGCGTCCCACGGGCCTGAATCTTACCGGCATCGCTAATGTGACTGTAAAAAACATTTCGATCAGCGGGGCAAATGCAGTCCCCTACGGCGAAGGGGCGGGAATCTTCGCCATCACAGTGCACCTGGGAGGCCCAACGCCGGAGAGCCTGGTCATCTCTCACGTGATCGTCAGCAATGGGGCGGGCGACGGAATTCATATTGAAAATGCGAATCAGTGTTCCGTGGATTCCGTGCTTGTGCATGACAACGATGGCGCAGGAATTGAGCTGTATCACAGCAACGGAAAATTCCCGATCACCTCCGGAAGCATCACCAACAGCGAAGTCCATCACAACGGATTCAACGGTATCTTCCTGGTTGGCTGTCCGAGAGGGGAACGGTGCCGTTCGGTGGTATATCCCGACGGGCTGACGCTCACGAACATACAAATCACCGGGAACAAGCTGCATGACAACGGCGCGGGGATTTATCTGCACGAAACCAATGATTCGCTGATTTCCGGAAACGTGGCGTACTCCAATACGAACACAACTCGCAAAGGCGAAGGATATTGCGTCGGACTGTCGGGTTCCAGCGGCAACGTTGTCGAAAAAAATGACTGTTACAAGGCGCGCCTCGCCGGGATCGAATTGTCCATTGATACCGGACGGCCCCCTTTTGGTTCCAGCGAAAACATTATTCGTTACAACGTGGTCCATGATGACGGCACCCATGGAATTTTCACTAATTACGATCCAAGCCAGCACAATCAAATCCTTCACAACCTGATCTACAACCACCCTCAAGGCGCATGCATCATGGCAAACTACATCCGGCACGAGATCGCAAACAACACCTGCTTTAACAGCCGGATCGGCATTCATCTCTATGTCAGCTCGACCACCAGGAAAACCGGAACCATTACGCTAAAAAACAACATTATTGTGAACAGTTCCCTGCACCACATCCTGATTGAAAAGGGCGTGGACGGTCCTTTCGATTTTTCCAATAATGACTATTACCCTGATGGATCAGCGGCTTTCAATTGGAAGGGTTCTCCGTCCAATTTCTCCGGTTGGCGAGCGATCTCCGGCCAGGATGCGGGATCTATTATGGGCGACCCAGCCTTTAAGGCTTCAGTACCGGCGCAACCTCCCGATTTCGTGTTGCGGCCCGGCTCACCGGCGCTTGGGAAGGGCGCGAATATAGCCCGGGAAATTGGAGCCAATTCGGCCAAATACCAGCCAGATCAGAATTAACAAATAATTTTCTTCCTTACCTACCGGATCGGGTGCATCCTGCACCTTCCTTCTCTGCCCGCCTGCCTTCTCTCTTACCTTTAAAACTCGGAAGTTTGAAGTCTTTTCAGCCGACTTCCGCGTTCCTGCGAATGAATCATTTATTGTTTTCGAGGCCTTTTGTCGCCAGAGCCTCGTGCGTCCAGCCCATGCGGGCAGGTTCGTCGACGGCAAAGGGCAGGAACCCAGCTTGCCCTTTTTTGTCCTTTGAGACAGCTAACTTTCACCGCCGTGCGTTGCTATATTCCACTCACAATTTCGCCGGCTTTCAGGTCGCCCTGTTCGAAGTTTCCCCAGCCCCTCGCTCCCCGGCCCGGAGAAACAAATGTCCTGGAGACAAGTGTCGAGTTTCGCTGTCATCTTTTCCGTTTGGTGCTTCATCGGTTGTGGCGGCAGCGTTTCCCCCTCAACAAGTCCCTCAGTGCTGGCGATCATGACCAGCAACCTTCCTCGCGGAACCGTGGAGCTGGCCTACTCATTCACACTTGACGCGCAAGGCGGGGCTGCTCCCTATACGTGGAAAGTTGCTTCCGGAGCGTTGCCTCCGGGACTGGCTCTGGATCCCCTGAGCGGGGCAATCACCGGCACACCTGCGAGTGCTGCGGATTCCGTTGTTGATATTCAAGTGAACGATTCCTCTCGAGCTACCGCTTCGCAGTCATTCACCCTGGCGATCAATCCGACCAACACCGTCTCTTCCACTTCGTCCACCTATTATGTTGATTCGACCGCCGGAAACGACAACAACGACGGCACGTCGTCTACTACTCCCTGGCGGACAATCGCCAAAGTGAACTCCATGCGCTTCACCGCGGGCGACCACATTCTCTTCAATCGCGGCGACACATGGCGCGAGCTTTTGGCACTTTCTTCCTCCGGGGAAGCGGGCAATCCGATCGTAATCGACGCCTACGGCACTGGAGCCGCGCCGATTGTAAGTGGGTCCGATCTTGTGCCGCAAAGCGCCTGGACGCTTTGCTCAAGTTGCGCGACCGGGGTTTGGCGAGCCTCGGTCGCCACGCAACCGAATATCGTGATGTTCAATGGGGCGCAAGGAACGAAGAAGACATCAATCTCAGCGTTGACCGCCGCGGGCAGTTGGTATTGGGACGCTGACGTTTTATACGTCTGGTGTTCAATGAATCCCGGATCCTATTACGGCAGTCCGGGCGTGGAGGCTGGCAAGCGAAGCCTGGTTGTGGATCTGTCCGCTCTTGCGTACGTCGCCGTTCAAAATCTGCATCTGACTGGCGCAAACGGAATTCCAACAAACGCGGTCGTTTACGCGCACACCCAAAACGGCGTTCGCGCACACGATCTGATCTTAAAAAACTTGGAAATTGCCAACGGCGCCGGCCATGGCGTACATCTTGAAGATTGCAACAATTGCACCATTCAGGGGCTAACCGTGTCCGGAATGGCCTCAGACGGCATCCGACTCGTGTCGCTGAGCACGTCCTATCCAATTACCTCCGCAACTATTGAGGGGAACACGGTGACCGGCAGCCGCCATGATGGGATTGCCGCCTATGGATGCGCCATTGGCGGCACTTGCCAGGGCGCAACTTTTCCCAGTGGCGTTTTCCTTTCCGGAATCTCCATATCGGAAAACGTTGTGCATGACAATGGCGAAGGAATTTATCTCGAATGGACCAATCACTCGTCCGTCGCCGCCAATACCGTCTATCACAACTCGGTCACTTCGGATCCCGTCGCGGAAGGCGGCGGCATTGAATTGGAGGCCTCCAGCTACAACACCATCCAGAAAAATCTGGTGTACTCGAATCGCGGAAACGGCGTCGAGATGTCCAACGATGCCGGCGCGGGCACCACCCTGACCGGCGCTTCCCACAACACAATTGAGTACAACGCGATCCACGACAACGGCGAACACGGGCTTTTTACCGATGACGCGCCTTCACAAGCCAATCAGTTTCAGTACAACGTAGTGTGGAACCACCTCAATGGCGAATGTTTTCTCGCCAATGGATCAGCGCACACTTTTTATGGCAACACTTGCTGGCACAATTCCACCGGCATTGATCTCTACACGTCCAGTTCAACCCCGGTGACCGGGGGCATCACCGTGAAGAACAACATTATCGGCGATAACATAACGCGAGCAGTGCGCATTGAATCCGGCGTGAATATCGGCACCATCATTTTCGATCACAACGATTACGATTTTGGGACAGCGGAGGAATTTCTGCTCGGCGACACGGCATATACGCTAGCCGGATGGCGGTCGGCCAGCGGCCAGGACATGCACTCGTTCATTGCCAATCCTGATTTTGTTTCTACCACGCCTTCGGCTCCAGGGGATTTCGTCATTCTGTCCGGTTCTCCTGCCGTGGGAAGCGGCGTAGCACTCGGTCCGACCTCTGCCGTTGGCTTGGGTCCGGCCTCGTCTTGGCCTTCGAATATCACAACAACTACCCAACCTGCGGCATGGGATGTCGGCGCTTTTGTAGTCCCCTAGTGAAGCAAAGGGAAAGCGACGATCTCGCAGACTGGCAAGCTTGCTACCGACGGTGCGCAGGTGAGACTTTGGCGACGACTCAATAGTTGAGCCAGATAAGTCATAGTACCGGTACTCTGTCGTCCTCCTCAAGCACCGAGTTTCCATCTTGCGGCTGCTCAGTTCAAGCAGGTTCTCCGGCAATTTGAGAAAAAGATTGCATACTCCAGGTTTGACTGGCCTTTCCGCAGGAAGTAAGGCTCCTGTTTGCAGGGATTTGCGGTAGGAATAGCCGAATGCAATTGGCGATGAAATTGCACTTTCTCCCTCGATTACGGTGGGTTCTTATCAGATTTGAACGGGGGTAGATCGTGAAAATTTCTCGCTTCTTGGTTTTGGTTGCCTTTATGGGGATCTTCAGTTCCGTGGCGCTTGCCGACGGCACCGATCCTGTTATGAAGCTCGGCGGTGGTGGCGGGTCGGAAGTGCTGACCACCGATTCCTTCAGCTTCAGCTTTACACAAACCAATCCGCCGCAGAGTTCGTTCTTCATCGACTTCATCAATAACACCGGCCAGAACGTCATCGCGCTGGATCTCCTGATCACTGGCTCGACGGGTTTGGTTTTCTCTTGCGATAACTCGATTGATCCCTACTTTACTGGATGCAGCACTTCGCCCGCGGGCAGCGGACAGTTTCTGATGGTTTTCTCAGGTCTGGACGAAACTCATCTTGGTATCCCGTTTGCCACAAAAGTTGTCTGCGACGATGGTGAAGACGGATTCGAAGACGATGGCGGTGGCGAAAGCACCTGCAATGCAACGCCGATCCTTTCTGACTTTGGGATTACAGTCAATGTGACGGATATGGCGCCGGGTCAGAGCTTCAGCGTAGCGGGCACGATGATTGCTCCTGAGCCCTCTTCCCTGGCTCTGGTGCTTGCCGGCGGGTTGCTTTTCCTGCTGATTCGGCGGACTGGCTTCGCAATCTAATCTCTGAAAAAAACTTACTTTCCTCGCCTGCTTTGATTCAAGGCAGGCGATTTTTTTTTGCTTGAACTTGCGAACCCAGTATAGCGGTGTCCCTTTGCGACCTGGCTTTAGACCGATCTTCCAGGATGGAGGGACACAAACCTCTTGTCCTGATGACCTGTCGGCGAGACTGGATTCGGGCGCGAAGGATAGGGATCCTGGCACGGACGCCACTGTGCTGAAATCTTTGGAAAGCCGTGGGTGGTCAGAGCAGATCCCGGCTACTTGGCCTTGCTCTCGTACTTCTTCATGAGTGCCTGATAATCGGGACGGGACTGCAAGGGAACAAATTCCGGCTCAACGCTGGCATCCTTGACGGAAAATCCCTTTTGCAGGGCGAGGCCCAGATCCTTCACGGCATCTGCCGGTTCGTTGCCAATCGTTTTGACCACCGCCGAGATGTAAATCAAGTAAGCGTCGGAGGCGTCAATTGCACGCGCTCGCCTCACAAAGTCCTTGGCTTGCTGCGTGTCGCCTTTCTTCGCGTAATAGAGCGCCATCCTGCCCGCCACACTGGCGTCCCGCGGGTTAACCCGGAGTTCCTTGTAAGCCAGGCTGATTGCCTTGTCGTAAGTAGCCTGGGCCTTCGTGGCGTTTCCGGCGAGGCGGTAACCGTCGGCCAGGTTGCCGGTATTGGTTTCATCCTCCGGGCTCATCTCCACGGCTTTCTCAAACATGGAAATAGCTTCGGGATAGCGCCTTTGATAGAAGAATTCGGTACCCAGGTTGGAATAGGTGTCTGCAGTGGGTTTGATCTGCAACGACTTCTGGAACGCCGTGATACTTTCGTCGTATTTCCCCATGGTGAAATACGCAGCGCCCAGGTTGCTGAAACCAATCGGATTCTCGGGTTCCAGTTGCACAACCTGCTGGTACGCCTTCACCGCCTTGTCCATCTCACCGAACTGCAGGTAAGCATTCCCCAGGGCGGATTGGTTGTACCAATAATAAGGGTTCAACTCGACGGCCTTTTCCAGCGCGCGGAGAGCCTCGTCCTTTTGCCCATTGGCCTTATAGGCGTTCCCCAGCCGGCGGTAGGCCTCGTCCGAGTTCGGCGACAACTCCAGAGCGCGCTTGTCTTCCGCGATGGCTTGGACCGTCTGCCCGGTTACAGCATAGGCGCTGCCCAGGGCGAAATGAACTTCCGGCAATTTGTCATTGAGCTGCGCGGCTTTCTTCGCCGCTTCCACCGCGCGTTCCGACCAGTATTTGTCTCTCTTCTGTCCGTACATCAGCAGGTTGGCATCGGCCAGCCCGGAGTAAGCCAGCGCGAAACTGGGATCTTTTTGTAACGCGCCCTCAAAAAAATTCATCGCCGTCTGGATTGTTTTCTGGTCCGGCGTTCCGCCCAGAGCGTTGCGGCCCTTCAAATACGAGTTGTACGCTTCGATATTTTCCGTGGGGTGCGCGGTAACCGCGGCCATCTCTTTGTCGGTGGTTTTCGCTTCCAGGGCATCGACGAGTTTCGCGAAAATCTGATCTTCCAGCGTCAACAAATCTCCCGCGACACCGGTGAACTCCTGGCTCCAGTGGCGGTCATCGGCCAGATTTTCCAGATTTACGGTAATGCGCAGATTATCGCTGGAGCCTTGCACGGTGCCGTGCACGATCAGATTCACGCCGAGGTCCTTGGCCACTTGCGGGAGAGGCGCTTTCGGATCCATCTTCGCGGTTTCCGTGGGAGACGTCAGCCGCACATCCTTCACCTCGAACAATTTCGTGGAGACGGCTTCACCCAGGCCGTCCGCCACATACCCGAGCGACGATTGATCCCCGATCACACGAAAGGGCATCACGGCCACGAATTTTCCCTGCGAAAGCGCGGGAAGGCCTGTGTTCCCGGCCGATGCCCGGCCTCCCGTGACCGCAGCGGGGAACAACATGTGTCTGGTCGTGGGAATCGCAATAAACAGGCCGCTAAGGGCCAATACAGTCGCTGCCGGCACAATCCAATTCCAGGGAATCACCCGCGGCGGTTTCGCCGCCTGCATGACGATGGAAGCCATCACCGGCCGCTTACCCTGCCACGCGTCGAGATCGGCGACAATCTCCGCGGCGTTCGGATAACGGCGTTCCAGGTCGCGTTCCAGGCAGCGCCCGACGATATCACTCAGGCCTGCGGGAACCGTGGCATCAATCTCAGCGACGGGTACGGCGCGTTCCTGATTGCGCATCAGCAGGCTGGCCATCGCCGTTTCGGCTTTGAATGGCATTTTCCCGCTCAACAGTTCGTAGAAAATCAGTCCGACAGCAAACAGGTCGGAGCGCTGGTCCAGTGTTTTTCCCATGGCCTGTTCGGGGGACATGTACTCGATCGTCCCAAGCAGGGCGCCGGTTTGCGTCATCCCCTCCGACTGCACGGAGCGCGCCAAGCCGAAGTCCATCACCAGAATGCGGCCGGACTTGTCGCGCATGACGTTTTGCGGTTTCAAGTCGCGATGGATGATTCCCGCAGTGTGCGCAGCGTCCAGGGCCAGACAGACCTGGCGAATGATTTCCACCGCTTCATCCGGCGAGAATTTTCCGTGTTCGCGGAGCAGTTGGCGAAGATCGTTGCCTTCGACAAACTCCATGGTGATGAACTTTACGCCGTCCGCTTCGGAAAGATCGTAAATGCGGATGACGTTCTTGTGCGTCACCTGGTGCGCGGTCATCAATTCCTGCTTGAATCGCGCCAGAATAGCGGGGTTGCTGGCCATTTCCGGGCGGATCAGCTTCAACGCCACCACCCGTTCCACTTCGCGGTCCTTCGCTTTATAGACCGCGCCCATTCCGCCTTCTCCCAGCAAGGCCAGAATTTCGTAGCGGCCGCCGAGGACGTCGCCTTCCTGCAACACTACATTTTGATAAGAGGTCACGTAGGAACGCGGGCCGCTTGGTGCTTGGGTGCCCGTGGCGCCGGGGTCCGCGGCGGGTCGCCGCGGAGGAGGTTCGATAAAGGTGGCCCCGTCGTTGTCCAACGGAACTTCGCTGGACGAGCTTTCGCCTTTGGCCGGGGCGCGCAATCCGCCACCGGTGTCCTGGCCTCGACCTGGCTTGGGCTTCAACTCATCCATGAGACTTTGCGGACCCACGCACACCCATATCACCAGCCGAGGAGTGGCTGCTTGGGTCCAACGGCGTAAGTATATAACGAGGCAGAGTTTCTGGGCAGCGAAAGTCGGTGGAGTTGGCCAGCCGGGTAACTCTAGAGGGTATTCCTGGTCCTTAATTCAATCCAGATCAGCGGCAGAGGTCAGGCGGATGGAGTAGCAGGCGCAAGTAGCTGGTGAGACCGGGGCCCAATATGGGAAAAGTGGTGGGTCTACGCAACTATTCTCGCAGATCCAGAAGGGTAACGGAATCCCTAGCCGTGGCCTCCGGAGATTTCGCGAACTATGGAGCCGACGAAATTCTTTGCGTCACCGAAAAGCATCAGCGTCCGGTCCATGTAGTAGAGGGGGTTGTCAATGCCTGCGAACCCGGCGGCCATGCTGCGCTTGATAACCATGACGGTGCGTGCCTTGTCCACGTCCAGAATGGGCATGCCGTAGATGGGGCTGCTTTGATCTTCACGCGCGGCAGGGTTCGTCACGTCGTTGGCGCCGATGATCAATGCCACGTCCGTCTGGGGAAAGTCGCCGTTGATGTCGTCCATCTCCAGAAGTTTGTCGTAGGGGATGTCGGCTTCGGCAAGGAGCACGTTCATGTGTCCCGGCATTCTTCCCGCGACAGGGTGGATGCCGAACTTCACGTCTACACCGCGCTTGGTGAGTGCGTCGTAGAGTTCGCGGACTTTGTGCTGTGCCTGGGCGACGGCCATGCCGTATCCCGGCACGATCACCACCTTGCTTGCCGCGGCCAGAATACCGGCCGCTTCTTCCGGAGAAGCGCTGCGCACTGGACGGGCTTCTTTCGTGCCCGCCACCGCCGTCTGCTCCTGGCCGAACGCGCCGAACAGAACGTTGGTGAAGGAACGGTTCATCGCTTTGGACATGTTCACGGACAGAATGAAGCCCGAAGCGCCATCGAGCGCCCCGGCGACGATCAACAGCTTGCTGCTGAGCACAAAGCCCATCGCCGCCGCGGAAAGCCCCGCGTAGGAGTTCAAGAGCGAAATGACGGTCGGCATGTCGGCACCGCCGATGGGAATAATCATCATCACGCCAAAGGCGAGCGGGATGCCGATCATAAAAGGAAAGAGAAATGTCTTGTCCGGGTGAAGAACGAGAGTTACGCCGATCCCGATGGCCACCGCGAGTAAGCCCAGGTTCACCAGATTCTGTCCCTTGTAGGTGATTGGCCGCTGCGGCAGAACTTCCTGAAGTTTCCCGGCGGCCATCAAGCTGCCGGTGAAGGTGAGAGCCCCAAGAATCACTTCCAGCGAAAGGACGCCCATCATAAATTGAGGAACGTTTGGCGCCCGCAAATAAAATTCAGCTGTTCCCACCATCGTGACGCACAGCGCACCGAATGCGTGGCTGAGCGCGGTCCGTTGCGGCACCGCGGTCATGGCCACGCGGCCCAGGGGAACTCCTATGATTGTGCCGAGCACCAGGCCGATCGCGATCCACCGGTAGTCAACGATGCCTTTGTGCAGCAGCGTTCCGGCAATTGCCAGCAGCATGCCGACTTCTCCGGCCCAGACGCCGCGCCGCGCGGTGACGGGAGAGCTCAGCCATTTCAGGGAAAGAACGAAAAGGGCGGTGGCAATCAGGTAGGTGATTTCCAGTATGTTTTCGCTCGCGAACATGATGTTTACGGTTTCCTCGGGCCGCTGGCTTTGAACATTTTGAGCA
>DASSGJ010000492.1:0-8382 GCA_035693545.1 Candidatus Acidiferrum sp. | reverse complement strand
AAACTTCCGCGCTGATGCATTCGCTTGGCTCTTCCGCGCGCATATCCTGCAATCCAAACAGCCTCTCCGCATCAAACGCCGCGTACTTCTCTTTCAATCTCAATCCGCTCGCGCCAATTTCCCCTACACCGCGCCATTTCCTGTCCGTCACTTCAAACACCCGCTCCACCGCATCCTGCGCCGCGCGATTCCCCCCATACAACACCGTGCGGGAATACGAATTCTCCACTTCCCTGCGTCCCTCTTCCAGTTGCACTACCAGCAGCCGGATCGCTTCCAGCAAATCCACCGGCTCGAATCCCCCCACCACAATCGGTACGTGAAACTCGCGCGCCAGCTCTTCGTATTCCGTTACGCCCACAACCGTGCATACATGCCCCGGAGCAATAAATCCCTGCACCCGGTTCCGCGAAGATTGCAGCAGCATCCGGATCGCCGGCGGCACCAGGACGTGCGAAACCAGCAGGCTGAAATTCTTTAAGCCCAATCGCTCTGCCTGCAGCACCGCCATGGCATGTGCCGGAGCAGTAGTCTCAAATCCAATCGCGAAGAACACCACTTTGCGGTCCGGCTCGCTTCGCGCCAGCTCCACCGCATCCGTCGGCGAGTACACAATCCGCACGTCCCCACCCTCGGCCTTTACATGAAACAAATCCGTCTCCGACCCCGGCACCCGCAGCATGTCGCCATACGAAACCAGCGTCACGTCCGGCCGCCGTGCCAGCGCATTCGCCCGGTCAATCATTTCCAGCGGCGTCACGCACACCGGACATCCCGGCCCGTGCACCAGTTCCACGCTCTTCCCCAGCAACTCGTCGATTCCATAGCGCATCAGCGTGTGCGTCTGCCCGCCGCAAATCTCCATCAGCACCCACGGCCGCGTTGACCGCCGCCGAATCTCCGCCGCGATCCCCCGCGCAATCTTCGCGTCCCGGTATTCGTCCATGTACTTCATGTCGTCCGCCGCTCTTCCGCGTTCAATCCCAACTCTTCGCCAAGCACCCCCATGCTCTCCAGCAACGCGTACGTGCGCTCTGCCTCTTCCTTGTCCACCACGCTGATGGCAAAGCCCACGTGCACCATCACGAAATCGCCTTCGCGCGCTTCTGGAACAAAGTCCAGGCACGCCTGGCGCGCGATGCCGCCAAACAACACCCGTCCTGTCCGGACGCCCTCTTTGACTTGGATTTCTGCGACTTTACCCGGGATGGCCAGACACATGAGCGAGTCCTTCCACTAGAGAGTCCGTTCTAGCTTCCTTCTCCCACCAAATCGACGGCACATCAGGCCGCGACTTCAATTTCACAGGCGCTCCCAACTGTTCCAGCTCCACCAGCACCACGCCAATCGCCGTTTCCACTCCGGCCTGCACCGCCGCGCTTAATCCGCAGTTCAGTTCGCAGGTTTCCGGCACCACGCCGACCAGCAAAACTTCTTTCGGGCACTTTCCGCTCAGCTCCGCAAACAGTAGCGCTTCCACCAGCGCCGGATCGTGCGGACTCACCCGCTGTTTCAGCGGCACTTGCACCAGCTCGTTCTTCCGGTATACCTTCACTTCGCCCGGATTCTTCTTCGCGTTCACCGCATCAATCAGGATGACCGCGTCAAACTCCGAAAATACCGACGTAATCCCCAGCCCAGGTGTCCCCACATCCTGCAACTCCACCTGCTTCGGGAATTTATACCGCGCCTCCAGCATCTTCACCGTGTACGGACCGACGCCGTCGTCGCCCATCAGCACGTTGCCGATGCCCAGCACCCCGATGCGCCGCGTTTCGCTCAAACCGCCGCCCCTTGGTTCTTCAAATAAAGCCCAAACGCCGCATCTTCCTGCGCGATATGCGACATCAGCCACTGCCGCAACTCTTGCACCAGCACCAGGCTCGGCGCATTCTCTCCCTGCAGCAGGTTCGACCGGATCTCCCGCACCTTCTTCATCAGCCGTGTGTGCTCTTCCAGGTGCGGCTCATACCCCGGATATCCGTGCAGCCTCATCACCAGTTGTTCCGAAAGAAAGTGCATGTCCGAAAACTCGATGAACTGCTCCAGGATGTACTTCATCGGGGAAAGCTCCCCGCCGCGTTGAATCGCCTGCGAAAGCGAATCCAGCAGTTGCATCTGCAGGTCGTGCTCTGCGTCAATACTCTTCTCGCCCACGCGCACCGTCAGTGCGCCCGCCTGTTCGCTCATGAGGACCAACCTCCTACCGCATGTCGGATACGCTGATCACTTCCTTGCCTTCCGGATCGAACGTATGAATCGCGCAAGCCAGGCACGGATCAAACGAATGAATCGTCCGCAACACTTCCAACGGCTTCTCCGCATCCGCCACCGGATTGCCGATCAGCGAAGCCTCGTACGGCCCGTGCGTCCCGTGCTCGTCCCGCGGCCCGGCATTCCACGTCGTCGGCACCACCGCCTGGTAGTTGGCGATCTGTCCGTCCTTGATCACGACCCAGTGCGACAGCGTTCCTCGCGGCGCCTCATGGAAACCCACTCCATGCAGTTCCTTGTCGCCGAACTGCGGCTTCACGTAAATCTTCGCGTCGCCCGAAGCGATGTTGTTCACCAGCAAGCCCCAGTGCTTCTCCGCCAGGTCTGCCAGCATCGAAGCCCGAATCGCCCTCGCCGCAATCCGTCCGAGCGTTGATTGCAGCATTCCCGGCTTCACCGGAATCTTGGCAACCGCCGACACCGTCTTGATCGCTTCGCTCGCCCACTTCACCGTCAGTTTGTGCCCTTGCGCGAAACCAACCAGCACCTGCGCCAGTGGCCCAACCTGCATCGGCTTCCCTTCAAACCTCGGCGACTTCACCCAGGTATACTTCCCGTCGTCCTTGAATCCCGTGTAATGTGGATTCGTTTCGCCCTTCCACGGATGCAGCGTCTTGTCTCCCTCATACCAGGCGTGCGAAACGTTTTCCGTCACTCCATTCCGCAGCCGCTCGTCCAGGTGATTCTTGATCGTGTACACCTGGTCGAGCTTCCCGTCGAAGATAATTCCGCCGGGCAGGTCGAATTCTTTCATGGCACTATCCAGCGGCAGGTCCGGCACCGCAAGGTAATTTGTCACACCTGCGCCATAGCTGAACCAATCCGGATACAGGGCCGCCACCGCGCACGCATCCACGAAATACACCTTGTGTACAAACTCAATCAAATCCGCGAACAAGCTCTTGATCATGTACAACTTATCCATGTTCAAGGTCGCTTCGTTATCCAGATTGATCGCGTTCGCCACCCCGCCCACCGCCAGGTTCTGGATGTTCGGCGTCTTCCCGCCCAGAATCGCCACAATCTGGTTTGCCTGTCGCTGGTACTCCAGCGCCTGGAGGTAGTGCGCCACCGCCAGCAGGTTCACTTCCGGCGGCAGTTTCATCGCCGGATGTCCCCAATAGCCGTTCGCAAAAATTCCCAACTGCCCGTTTTCCACGAACGCCTTCACGCGGTCCTGCACCTGCTTGAAGTCCTGATAGCTGTTCCGGTGCCAATTCGAAAGGCTCCCCGCCAGCGAAGCTGTCTTCGCCGGATCCGCTTTCAGCGCGGAAACCACGTCCACCCAATCCAGCGCGCACAGGTGATAGAAGTGCACGACGTGGTCCTGCAGTGCGTGCGCGATCAGGATCAGGTTGCGAATGTACTGCGCGTTCAGCGGCACGCTAATTCCCGCCGCATTTTCCACCGCGCGCACCGAAGCAATCGCGTGCACCGTCGTGCATACCCCGCAAAACCGTTGGGTATAGAGCCACGCCTCGCGCGGGTCGCGTCCCTGCAGGATCGTTTCGATCCCGCGGAACATCGTTCCCGATGCCCACGAATCATTCACCTTTCCGGCGTCAATACTCACGTCCACGCGCAGGTGTCCTTCGATTCGTGTGATTGGATCGATCGTGATGCGATTGCTCATTGCGTGTTCTCCCCGCTACAATGTGTCAAACGGCCTCATGGCCTCTTCCGCCGCAATCTTCCCTTGTGAAGCTGGAAGAATCGCGAACGTCTTTACTGCAAACAGGAACACCGCCACGGCCAGTGCCGTGAAGCCAATGCTCATGAAAATTTCCGCCACCGATGGGAAATACCGGTAATCGCCCAACGGTGAAAATGCCAGCGTCGTCGGCGTGAACCGGTAAAACAGTCCGCCCATCGCCGTCAGGAACGTCAGCCGGAACAACGACCCGGGCGCTTCCCGCTGCGATCTCGAAAGCAGCATCAACGCCGGCAGGAGTACTAGCGCCGTTTCCAGCAGGAAATACAGGCTGAATTTGTCGAACGCGAACGCCATGCCCACCACCCCGCGGTTCACCAGGTCGCCGATTCGAATTCCAATCCACACCAGCGACATCCAAGACATTACTTGGGCCAGCCTACCGAGAATGTCCGCATCCCATCCGAGGTCCCACGCGTACGAGCTCAGCGCCAGCACCAGCAGCACGCATGCGAATCCCAGAATGTACGCCATCAGCAAGTACAGCAGCGGCAAGAGCGCCGTCTGCCAAAGCGGGTGTACCCGGGTTCCCGCCAGATACATCAGTGATCCCAGCGATGACTGGTGCATCGAAGGCAGCACGAACGCCAGCGCGATACCGAACGGAAATGTCTTCTGCATGAACCGGAAGATCTTCAGCGCCTTTTCTTTCTTCGCTGGGTCGTCGCTCCGGTAGAGCTTTTCCAGGAACGGCGGCATATTCTCCACGTCCAGCGCCAGCATGAAATACGCCGTCATGCACACCGCCACTTCCCACAGCACCGAGTAGTGATTCCAGGTCCGCGGATCCGCCAACCACACAAAATTCCAGGGCCGCCCGACGTCAAATCCCAGCGCCAGCATACCGGTGCCATAACCCACCAGGCTCGTTAGCACCGCGGTCCGCATAATCGGATGGAATCGCTTCTCGTTGAAAATCCACGCCAGCACCGCCACGGCGTATCCGCCGGAGCCCAGTGCCGTCAGTGCCGTTACGTTCCAGTTCTTGAAGAGTCCCCATGAGTAGCCGTCGTTCAATCCCGTCACATACCCAAGGCCCGTCACTTCGCGGTACAACCCGAGCAACAGTCCGAGCCCTGCGAGTCCCGCGAAGATCAGGAACGGCTTGGTCTTCAACGGCTCTTTCAATCGTATGCAGCGTTCCCAGTGTTCGGTCATGCCCGTTTCTCCTCTTCGTGGGCTTCGCCGCTTCCCGGTTTATCCCCGTGCTTCAGGTGATCCTTCCAGCGATTCCGCACAATCGCCACGATTCCGCCGTACACCACCACTGGCGTCAGGAATCCCCGGTAAACGAAATCGTTCACTCGCCGCTCTTGCGCCGGCGCCGATTCCTTGCCCAGCTTCGGCAATCCCAGGTTTGTATAGTCCACGTGCGAAAGCACCAGGCACTGCGTTCCGCCCGCTTCCGTTTCCCCGTAAACGCGATCCTCAAAATAAAACCCCGGCTTCTCCTTGATTCTCCGGTGCGCCTCCGCCAGCAGATCCGTCCTCTTCCCGTAAATCACCGCGTGCGTCGGGCAGACTTTCGTGCAGGCCGGTTCTGTCGCCGATGTCCCCACGATGTGCCGGCACAGCTCGCACTTCACGATCTTGGGATTCACCTTGTCCCATTCGAACTTCGGCACGTTGAACGGGCACGCCACCTGGCAATACCGGCAGCCGATGCACAGCGTCGGATTCCAGCCCACCACTCCGTGAGGTTCCTTGTGCAGCGCTTCCATCGGGCAGCCCGATACACATGCCGGGTCCACGCAATGCATGCACTGCTTCTTCATGAACGACCGCTCATGCCCATCGGCCGCCGTGTACAGCGTGATCAGGTTTTTTGTATTGGCATTCAGTGAATCGGGCTGCATGTACAGCCCGCCCGATCCGCCCGTGTCCGGCTTCAACCCGTTCGCGTTCTGGCAGGCCGGCATGCAAGCGCGGCATCCGATACACTTCGTCGCGTCGTACATCAGTCCCAGGGCATCCGGCTCCACCGCGAACGATTCCGGCTTCCCGGCCTTCGCCACGGGCAAGCCAGCAGTGGCCACCGCGGCCACGGCCGATCCACCCATCAACGCTTTCAGCACATCTCTGCGATTGACGTCCATGGCTTACTCCTTGCTCGAAGTGCCGGAATTGTCGCTTTTCTTTTCGGGGGTTGCGGGCGCGGTCTCTTCCTTCTGCGCGATCTTCTTCGCCGCCATCCAGCCGGCTCCGATAATCGCGCCGCCGATCAATCCGCCAATTCCCGTCGCGATCGGGCTCACAAATCCCTGCGGCGGTGTCACCGGTGCATACGTCGCCGGCGGCGTGGGCCTCACGATTTCCGCGGGCTTCAGCATCGGCACGCGGAACGCCACGGATTGCTCTGTGCATCCGAAGCACGGATGCCCCAGCCCGATCGGCCACGCATCCACCACTTCGCAGAAGTGCAGCACCGAACAGCTCGCGTGCGTTGACGGCCCCTTGCAGCCCAACTTGTACAGGCAGTAGCCCAGCCGGTGCCCTTCGTCGCCAAATTCTTCCGCGAATCTTCCTCCATCAAAGTGCGCGCGCCGCGGGCAGTGTTCGTGAATCGTCCGGCCGTATGCGAACTTCGGCCGGCCCAATTCATCCAGCTCCGGCAACTTTCCAAGTGCCACGTACTGCAGCAACGTTCCCAGCAGAATGTACGGATTCGCCGGGCAACCCGGCAGCGTCACGATTACTTTGTCAGGCAAAATCTGGTTGATCCCGCTCGCTCCCGTCGGGTTCGGATCCGCTGACGGAATTCCTCCCCACGACGCGCAAGACCCGATCGCCACAACCGCGCCCGCCGACTTCGCCACATGCTTCAGCATGTCCACGCCGGTCTTGCTCGCGATCTGCATGTAGATCCCGTTTTCTTTCGTCGGGACCGCACCTTCCACCACCAAAATATATTTCCCGGCGTTTTTCTTGATCGCCACCTCCAATGCCTCTTCGGCCTGGTGCCCCGCCGCCGCCATCAGCGTTTCGTGATAATCCAGCGAGATCAAGTCGAACAGCACCTCCGCCAGTCCCGGATGCGACGTGCGCAGCAGCGACTCCGTGCACCCCGTGCATTCCTGAAAGTGCAGCCAGATCACCGAAGGCCGCGCTCCCTTTTCCACCGCCGCGATCATCTTCGCGGCCACGGTCCCGCTCAGCCCGATGGCTGCGGCGGCTTGCGCCACCACTTTCAAGAATGTCCGGCGGTCTACGCCGTTTCGGAATGTCGTGGGGTCCGTTGTTTGAATCGCTTCGCTTGGCACGATGGGGCCTCCCGCTTTTAAGGCTTTCGGAAGTTCAATTTGGTTCCGTGGATCTGCCGGAAATGGGGCATGTTAAACTTGGCAGCTGGAATCGGATGGATTGAGCGAAGGCACACTTAGAATGCCTTAACTTGCGCTCGGGTATTCCTGGACCCCAGATCCACAGGTAGTCCACATCGCAAGCGGTTAACCAACTCGAACACTCGTTCACTTCCGGTCATCTTGTTGAATTTCGGTACGCTTAGCAGCATTCTGAAATAAAGCTTCCCCGCTTCTCTGTGTGCAATCGCTCACCCCTGTTGCGATATTCATCGCTTCATGTGTCTTTCTCCGCAGGCTCTCTCTTTTCAATCACGTACACGACCAAATCAGTCCCGATTCCCAATTAGATTTTCCTCATCCCTAATTCTGCCGTTTCTCTACGCCCCCTCTATCGCTTTGTGAGCTACATCACTTCCCGCTCTCTCCGTCTCTGTCAGCCTGTACTAGGCCCTCGCTCATCCGGCCTCCGGCAAACATCCATGTCCCTCACCCTGAAAAAGCCCGCGCTTCCTTCCGACGACAAGCGCTGGCGCATTGTCAACGGCACCATGCGGCGTCACGGTTTCGCCCGCGACGCCCTCATCGAAACGCTTCACACCGTTCAAGAGTCTTTCGGCTATCTCGACAAGCCTTCTCTCCGTTTCGTCGCCGAATCTCTCCGGGTACCTCTCAGCCAGGCCTACGGAGTCGCCACCTTCTATCACCTCTTCGCTCTCAAGCCTCCCGGCAAACACTGCTGCCTCATCTGCATGGGCACCGCCTGCTACATCAAAGGCGCACCCGCTCTCCTCGACGCCGCAGAAGAAGCCCTCGGCATTCATTCCGGTGAAACCACTTCCGACGCCAACGCCTCTCTCACCACCGCTCGTTGCATCGGTTCCTGCAGCTTGGCGCCCGCGGTCGTTTTCGATGGCGACACCCTCGGCAACGCCGACCCCTCCACCCTTCGCCAACGTCTGGAAGGCTGGCAGTCCACATGACTCCCGAAGAACTCGAGCAACACGCGAAAGATGCCCAGGCCGCTCGCCAGCAATCCCCCCGCTCTTTAAATGTGTGTCTCGCCGCAGGTTGTCTCACGCTCCGCAGTGAAACCGT
>DASSGJ010000491.1:0-6759 GCA_035693545.1 Candidatus Acidiferrum sp. | reverse complement strand
GCCATTCTCGCTGGCACCGCTTGGGCTGGCCGCGATGGCCACTGCCGCCGGCTGTGTTGCGCCTGTCGGGCTCGCGGCAATCGCCACGACTGCGTTTTCATCTACCACCGTCGGGCCCGCTCCCGGCCCGCCCTGGCTCACGCGATCCAGATTCGCATCGTCATATTGCCGGGGCAGATCGTTGCCGGCCATTCCGTCGCTCGTCGCCAGATATTCCCTGCCGAAAAGAGTCGTCGAGTTCGCATACGAGTTCGGGGCCAGCCCGCTCGCAATCTGCGCCAGCGTCCCCGGCGTCGTCTCCTTATACAAATTCCCATTCGCGTCCTGCGCCATCGTTCGCAGCGTTCCATTCGGCGTGATGTAGCTCTTCACATGGTTCACCGTCGGATTTCCTGCCAGCGGCCCAAACAAGCTTTGCAATCCCGGCCGTGTCGCCACGCCGCCGCTGCTGAACACCACATCCTGGCAATCCGGCGACACCCCATGCGGCAGATCCGCCGGTGCCATGTCGCTCACCAACCCGCCAAAAATCTCAATCGGCGCGTCCATCGATCCAATCGTCGCCATAGTTGTTCTCTAGCCGCTCGTAGCGGCCACTTTCAAGTGGCCTATTCTTAGCTTCCTGTTATCTGATCGCGGTTATCTGCTATCCCGCCTTCCCTTGCCGACAACTTTCTCCGCAGGGGTCGCCACTTCCCCGCCCTTCGCTTCCCTCTCCGCCAATCCAAACTTCGCCGCCTTTTCCCGGTCCAGAATCGCGCCACACGTCCGGCAGACCGCCACTCCCGGCCGGATCTTCTCTCCGCACGCCGGGCAATCCGCCATCGGTTTCGGGTCATACAGCCATGGCTTTTCCAGCCGAAGTTCCCGCGCCGCCCGCCGCTCCAGATCCGTGATGAACATCATGTTGTGCGATCTCTCCCATTCCAGGTCGGCCGCCTCCACTAAGCGCGTTTGAAACGCCTCCAGTCTTTTCCGTGCTTCCTCCAGCTCCTCTTGCGTTGGCTCCAGCCCCGCGGCAATGAACACGCCGTGGTAGCTTCCCTCGCCCGAATCCCCATTGATCTCCCGCACCAAGTCTTCGGCAATTTCCCGCGCGCTCAGGCGGATTTCCATGGTCCGCTTGTCGCCCAGATCCATCACGCTGGTGCAGGCACGCACCGGCGTCACCGCATACGCCGCATCATCCTCCGGCGATTGAATCGTCAACGACCCGAAGTACGTCCGGTGCCGCGGCGGCCATTTTTGCGTAGAGATATTCACCAACGACACCACGTCGCTCTGCTTATTCATACGTTTCCTCTAGATTGCTGCTTTGAGTTGTAACTGGAAACCGCTCGCTTATTGCATCCGGTACTGGATCGTTACGTTCGCATCCGCCGGTGTAGTCGTGCATCCCGCCGCGGCAGTCTGCACGCTCAACGTCAGCGCCGCCCCACTCGCATAATTCTGCGCAATCGCGCCGGAGTCATTCGCCGCCGCCGCAATCGTCACGTTTACGGGCGTGGTGCCGTCCGTCAGCCGCACCACCGCGTTCGTCGTGCATCCCGCCGGAGCCGTCTTGGCCTGCACTTGCACGCGTGTCACGGTCACGCCGCGATCCAGGGTCCAGGTCGATCCTGTCCACGCTGTGCTCAATCCGCCGGGCAGGAAAATGTTCTGCTCTGATCGCGGCGCCGCGTTCAAAAACTCCCCGTTCAACAGCAGCTTGCTGCCGCCAATCCCATTTGACGTACTCACAAAATTGGCAACCGCCGTGGTCACGAACGGGTTCGTGTACACGCATCCCTCGAACGTCGTCGTCAACGTCACCGTTGAGCCTGGGACCGACACTTGCGGCAAAGCGCAGCTGTTAAAGATCACATAATGCCCCGTGGTCTGGTCGTAGATCAGCAGGCCAGCCGCTCCGGCCGGAAAACTTGCCGGCATCACCAGTTGCACCGATTGGGTCCCCGTAGTTGTCGTCACCTGAGTGCAAGCCAGGGGATTGGTCGCGGTTACGCCGCCAAACGGATCCACGGCAATCGCGCAGTAGTTGTAGGTTCCCGGCGCCAACCCCGTTCCACTAACCGCCGTCACACTTTGAAAGTTCGCCGGGGCGGTCATTGGGGAAAACACCTGTGCACCCGCATTGAGTTGCGTATTGTATCCGCTCACGACTCCCAGGTTGCTCGACAAATTATCGTAACGGTAATTCACCGCGCCAATGTTGCCGCCGCAGGAATTCTGGTTCGCCCTGACCGTGATTCCCGCATAGAAGCTCGCGGTCGTGCCGGTTTGCAGGAGAGGTTGGGTGCTGTTGCCGCACTCGAGGTAGTTCAATTCCATTCCGGAGGCCGTCGCATTAGTCAGGTCAAAATACGGTGTGGCAAATCCTCCCGTAAAGTCGGCGTAAGACCCCTGGCTGAAGGTAATTCCCGACGGGCCGTAAGGAAACGTGTTGAATTTGAATGCCGGGCCGGCCCCGTTTTCGGTCAGCACCTGGTTAAACGTCACGTTCGATCCGAAAGTCCCGTTCGCCTGCCCGCACGAATCCACCTCGAATGTTCCGAACGAATAGGTTTGGTTGGTGGTGAAGATATACGGCTGCGCTGGAGGCGTGGGCAGATACGCTGGCATGCCGCAGTTGTGAGTGATGGTGTAATCGAATCCTTCGGAAAAATTCCCCCCTGAAGCGCTCCACCCCCCGTAGTTCCAGAAGAAGCCGAACCCGGTCTTGTTAATTACTGAATAACTGTGCGCACCGCCGTTCACATGAACATGCTCGAAGCGTAACGCTACCACGCCGTCCCGATTCAACTGCTCGTCCAGGTAGATTCCGCTTTGATAAGCCTGAAGCGGACTGAGGACAAGGTTTTCCAGGTAATTGCCTAAGGTGGTTTCCGGCTCAAAGTACACCAGTGGATAAGCTGTCCCCTGCAGGCAAGTCTGCGAAGAACTCACTTTGTAAAATGAGGCGACGCAGTTCGTTGACCCCAACCCGCCCAACAGGTTGTCCCCTCCGCCCATCAAGATTGTTCCCATCAGATAGACGGTTGGATGGAATTGGATGGTGGTGTTCCCCGGGCAGTTCCTGGGATTCTGGTTGAAATTGCCCATCATGTCGAAATTCCCGATCAGCGGAAAAAACTGGTAGATGCTGGTTGCCGCTGGAATCACAATCCGCCCGCCGTTCGCTCCCGTGGAGTTTGCCGCCAGCGCTGCGCAGGCCAGCAGGAGATTGGGCGTGTTGTCGTGGAAGGCCTTGGCACCGGAAACCGTGTTGCTTGCGGTTGCCGCAAGCGTTAAGGAAGTCGTGCCGCCGCCCGCGGCAATGGTAGTGTCCAGATATTCGTTCGTTGCCGTGGTGGGAGCGGTGGCCGGCACGTCGCCCGTATCTACACTGGCCGCTGCCGTAGCCCAGCCACGGTCCACAAAGTAACCGTCATTGCCCGTGGCCACGCCCACCAGCGAATAGTTCGCCGCATTCGCAGGCAGCGCGCAGGACGTCCCCGTGCACTCGTAGATCAAATGATTTTTGACGGCCTTGCCGGGAACCATCGTCATCGTTCCGCCGGCCCCGACGTTCGATACGCCGGTGCAGCTACCGATCGAATACTGCACGGCGTTCGGCGCAGTCCCCGCCGGCGTGAAGTTGCTGATCACGAAAGTCCCGTTGTAGTGGCTGTCCGTTACTCCGGAAAAAATGGCGTTCACGAACCACGGCACCACCCAGGTGGGCGCGGCCGTGTTCGTCGGGCCGAAAACGCCGGGGGAAATGGTCACCGTCGCCGTGCCGCCGGAACACGTTGCCGACTGCACGCTGTACGTGTAGTGCGAATCCCACTTCAGGATAATCTTGGGCGCGACCCGCAGCGTCCCTCCCGTGCAGGCAGGGTTTGCGCCGCCAGCCGCCGTCAAATCGTTGCGCGTAAATTGGAATGTCGTTGTGCTTGGAACCGCGCTCAGTGAAAAAGCGCCTTCACACTGGATGTTATTCGTTGTCCCTCGTTGAATTTCGATCTGGGCATAGGGTTCGCTTTGGATCCCCGATGAGGTTGTCGGCATGTTGTGCGCCGACGAAGTCGTCACCGTGTAAACGCCGTTGCTGAACGTCCACGTGCCCGTAATCCCGTACGATTGCACGGCCATGGAAGCCGGGGCCGTGGTGGTAATTCCCACCGCGCCGCAAGGAGTGATACCTCCAGCCCAATCGCGGTCCGCCACGCAATAATTCCGCTGCGTTGTTCCAACCTGAAAGATCGGCGTTGCCGTTGGTGCTTGCGGTGTCGCAATCCCCGGAGCCGGGCCCGCGCCCAGAATCAAAACCCCGTGTCCGTTCTGAAAATCAGACGCCGCGGCGCAACTCGCCGATGCGGAGCCCGAATTGATCGAGCAGGTCGTCGCCGCTACATTGTAGTTTGGCCCGACGTATCCCCCGAATCGGGTAATGTCCAGCCAGGGATTCGGTCCCTTCGGATGCACGTCTGCGTCAAAATTTTGTGGCGCCGTGAACGTATTCGTCTGGTTGGTTTGCGCGCCGCTCGCGGTCGAAATCGGGCCCACTTCCGTTCCCGTCTCGTCCTTGTAATAAAGCCGTTTGTCGGCGCTCTTCGTATAGAGATTCACCGTGCCGCTACTGGCCGCTCCCGGCGCGGTTCCCTGGTTCGAGAGGGTCAGCGTTCCGCTCGCCAGGTTTCCCACCACGCTGGTGCTGCCGTTCACGGTCAGGTTCCCGGTCAACGAAAGCGAAAACGCGCTGATACCGCCCGTGGAACTCAGGCTGTTAAATGTTGGAGAGGACGGGTCGCTGGGCAGGATTACGTTCGGCAACTGCTTTGTCGTGATGCCCGGCCCGCTGATCTCGATTTCATACTTCCCCGGCGCCGCGTAAAACGAATAATTCCCAAGCCCGTCCGTCGCCGTGGGATTGGCCAGCGCCTGGGTCAGCGCCGCATCCGAATAGATCAGCGCCAGCGGCGTACACGGTTGTCCGCTCGCCGGCATCGCGCAAACGCGCACCGTCGCCCCGGCCAGCGGCACCCCGCGCGTATTAAACACAATGTCGTCTTTGCGCGACCCCTGCCCATGCGCCGGCTTCACCACTCCCGGCCACAAGTGCAGCGCCATCGCCACAATCGCCCACAAAATCCCCATACGCATTTTCGATCGTATCATGTCAATTTCAGTCCTGTACTTGTGACACAGCTATTCTTGGCTGTGCTCTTGGGGTTCTCTTGAAGTTGTAGTGGCCGTTTCCCACGGCGGGCCATTCCTGCTCTCTGCATGTTTTTCCGGCGAGCTCTCGATCCGACTTCTATTCTTCCGCGTGTCCTCTCCGGCCTTGGCCCGCATCAGCGCCGGAGGCGCGGCAGACATTAGCCCAGCCCTTACGGGCTGGGTCAAGAAACCACCCAAACTAAGCCCCGGAGGGGCGACACTCACTGCAGCTACAGCAACTTCCGCGCCGTAATCGAAAGTTGCACAATGTCCCCGGTCACTCCGGCCGGATACGCGCCGGCGGCAACCTCGGTCCCACCGCCCAGGAATGCCTTCAACTTCCAGCTATTCAGCGCCGCACCCTGCACAGGAATGTAATACCCGCTGTTCCCGTTCTGACTCTCCGCAAACACCTGCACAATCGTGTCCGACGGCAAGGCATTCGTGATCTGCGTAAAATCTAGCGTGTCCCCACCGGTCGCGTAATTCCCCGAAAACGCCAGCGTCGCCACCGCATAAACAAAATTGCTCGCGCTGCTGTCCACATTATTCGGCAACAGCGAAATCGTAATCGCCATACTCTTCTCTCCTCTTTCCGCGTTTAAACGTGTTCCGCTCTTGAAATGCTGTCATCCCGACCGAAGGGCCGCGCCTTTTGCGGCTCGTAGCGGAGTGGCCGCGGCAACCAACCCACCCCTCCACCATCACTGGATCAAGGTATTCCTCATACTGATTACCGATTACTGATAACTGATTACTTCCTCAATCAAAACGGCGTATACCCGCTCCTCGCCGAATACGGCCGTCTCCGCCGCCCGCTCTGCTGCTCTCTCCGCACCGCGGCCACCACCAAGTCCTCGATCGCATCCGAAGCCGCGTCGTCCCACTTCTCCGCCAGCGGGCTCCCACGAGCCCAGGCCGCGCCCGCCGCCGTCGCATACGCCAGCGCCTCCTGCGCATTCCGGATCAGCACCGGCGAAGTCGCATCTGTAAAATCCGGATACGCCTTCAAATACCGCAGGCGGATCTGCGTGTCCTGCGTCGCGCCCAGAAACCACAAGCCGTCCGCGCGCCACTCCCACACGCTCAGCACCACGT
Source organism: Candidatus Acidiferrum sp. (assembly GCA_035693545.1). Lineage (GTDB taxonomy): Bacteria > Acidobacteriota > Terriglobia > Acidiferrales > UBA7541 > Acidiferrum. Next base: position 462 of record DASSGJ010000491.1, on the reverse strand, counting down.
CCTGCACCCGCGAAGGCAACCCGCCATGCCGCGTCAAATCCACCATCTCGTCAAATTCCTGCGTGGACAAATTCGGCCGCTCCCAAAGCTTCAGCGGCACCAGCAGATCCGTCGGCAACTGGTTCGGCGGCGCCGTCGCATCGCTGATCGAAACCTGCAGCGAAGCATCCTGCCCCGCAACCGCCGCCACCACTAGCAGCGCGTCGTCCTGGATAAATCCCCCGCCGCCGGCATTTCCTATCGCCCGCTGCACCTTGCGATACGCCGAATTCAGATACGGCAGCAGCACCGTATCCGTGAACAAATTCCCCTGCGCATCGTTCAGCAGCGACCTCACCAGCGCCGTAATCTGCCCCGCCGTGTTATACGCACTCGATCCAACAACTGGCATCTCTGGTCTTTCCTCGCGTCCCGGTTTCTTCCGGGACGGTTCTTAAACAAATTCCTTTTTCTTCCTTACTT
>DASSGJ010000490.1:0-3966 GCA_035693545.1 Candidatus Acidiferrum sp. | reverse complement strand
GGGGAGCATTCCCTGATCCACATACTGCGCAAACGACTCCAGAATCTTGCGGGCGATTTGCGGCCGCCCGAGCGGAAGCGTAAGGCCAGGAAGGGCGATCATGGTGTCGCGGCCCCAGTCGGAGAACCACGGATAACCCGCGGTCACGCTGAGGCCTTCGGCGTCATCGGGCAGAGCACGCTTGACGATAAACTGGTCGGTGGCCAACACGAGCTGCCACAACCAGCCCGGCTCATCGTCCGCCGGCGTCGCGGCTGTTTCAGCGTGTTTCTTTTGCCAGGCGTGGAAGAGTTTCAAGTCGTGGTTGGATTGGAGTACCCGCGCCTGTTCGCCATCCAGCAGGGCCTGCGACTCGGTTGAAAACACCAGGGTCAATTTTTCACCCGGCGACAAGGTCCCGCGAAAGACCGCGGCGAGCAGCCGATCCTCATGATCGTCCAGACCGCGTTCCCGCTCGGCCGGCAGAAAGAAATCGCGATACCACTCGTGGCGCAACTCAAATGCGGCGGACGCGCTCATGACGAAAAAGGGCGCCGCAGCATCAAAGGCGACGACGCGAATTCCCTTTTCTACCGGATCGATCTTCATCTGCCATCCATCCGCGTGGGTGGTGGCATGAAAATCGCGGTAACTCACAAGGATTTTTCCTTCCATCTCGATGGGCGAATTCCCGCGGACGAGCGTGTACTCTACATACGTCGTGTTCTCCCCTTGCTTCATCCAAACGCGCTTCTCCAAAAGAGCGTCTGCAAGCGCGTAGCGCCATACGGGCTTCGTGCCCTCCAGGTGGAAGCTTTCAATATTCAGATAGCCTTTGGGAGAAACGTCGCCGCTTAACCAGCGGTTGGTCGCGAGGGGAAAACTCGTCCCGCCATAACGAACCGTTTCATCGAGTCCCGCGACCAGGAGGGTCCGGTCCGTCGGCGGGTGAAGCGAAGCCATCAGCAGCCCGTGATAGCGCCGTGTCGACGTCCCCGCTGCCGTGCCGGAGGCGAAGCCGCCAAGGCCGTTGGTAACCAGCCACTCGCGGCCCTCCGCAAGCTCCAGGTTGCCGAGGATTTCTCTTCCAAATTGCACTTCGGCGAGAAGCGACAAGACTTATTCTCCGCTCTGCTCCAGAAGCTTGGCGACGAGTCCGGTCCAACCGGTCTGGTGGCTGGCGCCGAGTCCAGCGCCGTTGTCGCCATGGAAATATTCGTAAAACAGAATCAGATCGCGCCAGTGTGGGTCGCTGTTAAACAACTCCTGCCCGCCCGCAAACGGGCGTTTCCCGTCTTTGCCCCGGATAAAAATCCGGGTCAGGCGCTTCGAAATCTCCTGGGCCACTTGCCACAAGTCCTTTTCGTCTTGAGAATGCGTCGGGCACTCGATCTTGAAGTCCTCGCCAAAATAGTGGTGATACTTCTGCAGCGATTCGATCAGCAGGTAATTCACCGGGAACCAGATGGGGCCGCGCCAATTGGAGTTTCCGCCAAAGACTCCGGTATTCGATTCTGCGGGCTCGTAGTCCACCCTGTTTACGTGGCCGTTCACCTGCACTTCGTAAGGATGTTCCTCATGGTAACGAGAGAGCGCGCGAATCCCGTGTGGCGACAAGAATTCCGTCTCGTCGAGCATGCGGCACAATATGCGCTTTAACTGTTTGCGATTGGCAAGAGAAAGCAGCCGCCTGACTCCGCGCGCCGATCTTTGGGTCATTTCAATGTGCTCCGGCACATCAGGATGGTTGTCAATGAACCATTGCATGCGCCGCTTGAAGCCCGGCAAGCGATCAACGATCTCCGGTTCCAGGGTTTCCACCGCGAACAGCGGAATGAGCCCAACCATCGAGCGAATCTTCAGGAAATGCTCTTCGCCGTTCGGCAGATGGAGCAGGTCGTAGTAAAAACCGTCTTCGTTGTCCCAGAGCGACTTGCCACTGGGCCCCATGTCGTTCATGGCGCGAGCGATGTAAACGAAGTGTTCGAAGAATTTGCTGGCTACGTCCTCGTAGGCCTGATCGTCTTTCGCGAGTTCCAGGGCAATCGCCAGCATGTTCAGGCAGTACATTCCCATCCAACTGGTGCCATCGGACTGTTCCAGGTGTCCACCGGTCGGGAGCGGTGCTGAGCGGTCAAACACTCCAATATTGTCGAGCCCGAGAAATCCGCCTTGAAAGATGTTGTGCCCGTCCGGGTCTTTGCGGTTCACCCACCAGGTGAAATTCAAAAGGAGCTTGTGAAAGACTTTTTCCAGAAAGCTTCTGTCGGCTACTCCCCGCACACGCCGCTCGATTTTGTAGACGCGCCACGCCGCCCAGGCATGAACCGGAGGGTTTACGTCGCCGAAAGCCCACTCATACGCGGGCAACTGGCCGTTGGGGTGCATGTACCATTCGCGGAGCAAGAGCAATAGCTGTTCTTTCGCATAGTCGGGGTCAATAATCGCGATCGGAATACAGTGAAACGCCAGATCCCATGCGGCGTACCATGGATACTCCCACTTGTCGGGCATGGAGATGACGTCGTCGTTGTAGAGATGCGTCCAATCCTTGTTGCGCCCATGCAAGCGCTCCGGAGGAGGCTCCGGCCCCGCCGGATCGCCCTCGAGCCATGTGTAAACGTCGTAATGATAAAACTGTTTGCACCAGAGCATTCCCGAATAGGCCTGCCGCATCACGTGACGCGCGTCGTCCGACATTCCTTTGGGGATTCTCGACTCGTAAAATTCGTTGGCTTCTTTTTGCCGATCGGCAAATACGGAGTCAAATCCAGCGCCAAAATCGTTGGTTCCCGGAACGCCGGCCGCGCGTTCATAGTGGCCGGGGCCTGAGATGGTTCCGACCATTGGCGAATCGGGATCCATCCCGCCCAGAGGGTTCAGGTCGGTAAGCCGGAGTTTCAGAGTTGCCGCCTCTCCCGGGCCCAGATGCAACGCATAGTGCGCCGCCATCTTCGTGCCGGTGTGCTCCGGATTCACGGCGCCCTTGTTCCCCCGGATCAGATAGGAATGGAAGCCGTCCTTCACATAAGGCGTCCGGCTGCGGTATTTGAAGATCTCTTCGTAGTTCGTCTCGTTCTCGGTAAAGAGCAACTCTGGCGTTCCCGCGGCCAGCAACCAGCGCTTCCCGTACTGCCAGTGCTGAAGCTCGGTACACAGCGAACCCGGCGTATCGGGGGCCCTTCGCGCCACGGGCCGCCGCAAATCTTTTCCCCAGGACCAGGTGTTGCGGAACCACAATGTGGGCAACAAGTGCAGGGGCGCCGCCTCTGGCCCACGGTTGAAGACGGTGATCTTGATCAGGATGTCTTCCACCTCGGCTTTCGCGTATTCCATGAACACGTCGAAATACCGGTTCTCGTGGAACACTCCCGTATCCAGCAGCTCAAACTCAGGATTCGTTCGGCCCCGCCTGGCGCTTTCCTCGACCAGCCAGCGGTAGGGAAATTCCGCCTGCGGGTATTTGTAAAGCATGCGCATGTAGCTGTGCGTCGGCGTGGAGTCCAGGTAGAAGTAGCATTCCTTCACATCTTCGCCGTGATTCCCCTGGTTGCCGGTCAGCCCAAAGAGCCGCTCCTTGAGGATGGAGTCTTTCCCGTTCCACAACGCGAGTGCAAAACAAATCATCTGGTGGCGATCGCAAATACCGCCAATTCCGTCTTCGCCCCAGCGGTAGGTCCGCGCGTGGGCTTGTTCGAATGGAAAACTTTCCCAGGCCGTGCCATTTGCGCTGTAGTCTTCGCGCACCGTTCCCCACTGCCGGTCGGAAAGATACGGCCCCCAACGCTTCCAGTGCTTCTTGCGCTGGCGTGCTTCTTCCAGGCGGTGGTCTTCGACGGTGAGGAGTCTGGGCATGGTGGAGGTCGTCCTTATAGTACGAGGATTTCGCCTGGAACTTGGTTACATTTTGGAATTCTATCGTCGCATCATTCCAGAAGCTTAGGGGGAGGAGAATCGGGAGTTTGTCCGGTACGCCAAGGGCGGCTA
>DASSGJ010000489.1:0-4357 GCA_035693545.1 Candidatus Acidiferrum sp. | reverse complement strand
TTATAGTAAGGTTTAGCGGGAAGTAGCAACCACGAAGAATCCTGTGCCGGGGCAGGAGATCTTCGATGAAACAGGGGTGAGTCCAAAATGAAAGACGCAAAGCGGCTTCAGCAGCTTCAGTCTGTCTGTTGCAAGAGCATTTTGTTTTCCGCAGTCCTCGCACTTCTCAGTTTCCTCCTTAGCGTTCCCATCCTCAATGCGCAAAGCACCGGCGGCCGTGTCCGCGGCACGGTGACGGATGCCAGCGGCGGCGCTGTAGCCGGAGTCAAGGTTTCCTTGGTTAACACCGCCACCAATATTTCCCGCGAGTCCGTGACGAGCGCGACAGGAGAATATCTGTTCCTGGAAGTTCCAGTCGGCGGCTACGAAATTGACATCAATCAGACAGGATTCAAGAAATATGTCCGCAAGGACATCGCGGTGGATCTCAATGCCGTCGTCGGGGTGGACATCACGTTGCAAGTCGGTGGTTCGACGGAAGTAGTCGAGGTTACAGGTGCTCCTCCCGTCGTGGATACCACCTCGACGCAGCTGGGTGCCGTCGTTAACGAGCGCTCCTCCACGCAACTCCCCCTGAACCAGCGCGACGTCTACCAACTGCTTCAGCTTCAGCCCGGCGTTCAGTCTCAGCTTGGCAATGATCTTTTCTATGGTTCGGACAAAGCTGGCGTGGTCACCGTAAACGGTGGACGCGGCCGCTCCAACAATTACACCGTGAACGGTGGTGATGGGAACGACCTTTTCGCGAACATACCCGCAGTCGAGCCATCTCCGGACAGCATCGAGGAATTCCGTGTAATCTCCAACTCTTTTGACGCGGAATACGGCAGAAACTCCGGTGCGGTGGTCAATGTGGTCACCAAGTCTGGCACCAATGACCTGCATGGCAGCTTCTACGAATTTTTCCGCAACGATGTTTTGAACTCTCATCCATTCACCTTTACAGAATCCCCCAAGCCGGCCTTCAAGCAGAACCAGTTCGGCGGCACGGTGGGCGGACCGATCCGCAAGGACAAGACGTTCTTCTTCGGTTCCTATGAAGGGCGGCGCATTGTGCAGGGTGTTGTTTCGCAGCCGGTTACCGTGCCAACCGGAGCACAAGAAAGCGGCGACTTTTCCAGTGGCGCGACATTCACCGGATCGCTCTTCGACCCCACCGTCGCGGGCGTGTTGCAGGACCGCTGCGGAACAGGTTCGACCCTTCCCGCGAACCAGAAGTTGTCGCCCGCGGCACAAACACTGGTCGCTGGCGTGGCTGGAGGCGGTGCTCCCGTTCCCTACAGCACCATCTTTACGGGCAACCAGATTCCCACCGGGTGCTTCGATCCTGTTGCCGTCAGCCTGTTACAGTACGTGCCGGGATCCGGCGGGGCCGCTTCCCAGGTGGTGACCGTCCCCAAGAAGCGCGACCGCGGCGACCAATTCCAGATCAAAGTGGATCACGCGTTCAACAGCAATCAGAAAACCGCAATCTACTATTATTTTGACGACGATAACTTCCTGGATCCCTTCGCAAAATTCCAGGCGGAAGGCGCGCCGCTCGGAAACTTCCCGGGCATTTATGCCACCCGCACGCAGCAGATCAATGGCAGTCACACCTCCACCATCGGCGCAAGCGCCGTCAATGAGCTTCGCATAACGTACTTCCGCGAAGCCCAGATGAAATTTGATACCCCGCTGAAGACCAACAAGATTCAGGACTCCTGCGGCACCGGCCCAGCCTCCGCCTTTTGTTTCACAGGTGTGAGCGATTCCGCCACGATCAATGCAGCCTGCGCCGCCGGCGCGGCCAACGTTGCGGATTGCGGCATCCACTCCGGCCTGCCCAACCCGGCAAGCGTCGAAGGCGTGCCCTTCGTTCAATTGAATGGTGGATTCTCCATCGGAAACAACTTCGGCGGGCAGTTGCCGCAGACCGGCAACACTTTGCAGGTCAGTGACAACTACAGCAAAATCATCGGCAATCACAGCTTCAAGTTCGGCGGCGATGTACGCTACCAGAAATTTGACCAGTTGCTCTATTTCGACATCAACGGGCAAATCGTGTTCAACAGCGATTCGAATATCTGCGGTCCGGCAAATCCCGAAACGGTCAATTGCAGTCCGGTGACCGGGAGCGATGTCGGTTCCGACAGTATTTATCCGAATTACTTCCTGGGATTGACCAACAGTTACATCCAGGGTTCCGCGCAGCACGAACTGGTGCGCAGCACCTCCGTCTATCTCTTCGCCCAGGACAGCTGGAAGATCAAGCCGAGTCTAACGCTGAATTACGGTGTGCGCTGGGAAGTGAATACGCCACTGACGGACATTGGTAAGAAGGTGCAGACTTTCCATCCTGGTCAAAGGTCAACCATTTATCCGTGCAGCCTGGATCCCAGCAACCCGCTCTTTGCACAATTTGGACCAGGTGAGGCAGGCTGCGATGCCGCAGGCGTTACGCCGGTCGGGCTGGTTTTCCCGGGTGATAAGGGCGTACCCAGTGGATTGACCAACACATATTACAAGTCCTTCGCGCCGCGTCTCGGACTCAACTGGAGCCCAGGTGCTCGCGACGGCTGGTTGGCCAAACTGACCGGTGGTCCGAGCAAGACCAGCATCACCATGGGCTACGGAATTTTCTATAATCCCATCGAGCAGTTGGTGCTCGAACAGTTCAGCGCCGAACCTCCCTTTGGCGGGAGCAACTTCATTGGTTCCTCGTTCCTGGGGACTCCTTACGTGGATCAGACCGGAGCTGTCTTCTCCAACCCCTTCAAAGGGATCCTCAACCCCCCGCGCGGGACGGCCTTGGACTGGTCAAATTTCGCCGGCAGCGTTTATTTCGGACAGTTCCCCGCGAACATGCGCTCGCAATACCAGGATCAATACAATTTGACCATCAAGCGGGAATTGCCGGGCAACATGCTCCTTCAACTAGCCTACGTCGGTTCGCAGGGTCATCGCTTGCTGGCCACTTATGAAGTGAACCCTGGCAATCCTAACACCTGCAATGACCTGGCCGCTCTGGGACAAGGTTGCGGCCCGTTTGGGGAAGATTCCCCTTACCAGTTCACGCTGCCGGCGGGGCAGGTCTTCCACTTGCCTTACGTCGGCGGCGGGCCCAACGGACAAAACATCCCATGCTCGATCCAGCATCCTTCTGCCGCGTGCGTCATTACCGGACAGCCCGGCGGTACGCCAATCACTCTGGTCGGAACGCGGCTCTACTCTTCGCCGCTCTGCAATCCGTTGACCGGCACCGGTTGCCCGGTCACCGGTGTGCCGCCGTTCTCCGGCATCTTCAGCGAAGACACCATCGCCCATTCCAACTACAACTCTTTTCAGGCGCTCTTTGAAAAGCGTTTTTCGCACGGGGTGCAGTTCCAGGCCGCTTACACCTTCAGCAAGTCGCTGGACAACGCCTCGAGCTTTGAAAGCGCCTTGAATCCTCTCAACTTCAACGCCACCTATGGCCTTTCCAACTACGACGCACGCCACCGCTTCGTGGTCAACTATGTGTGGGATCTACCCATTCCGAAGTACGACGGCTTCAAGGGTGCGCTGCTGAATGGTTGGGAAGCCTCTGGGATTCTCAGCTTCCAAAGTGGTTTCCCGATTCGCATCACTTCGCAGGATGATGTTGAGGAACTGGACACCACCTTCGATTTCGAAGCGCCAGGCCAGCCGAACTACAATACCGCCGCTGGCTTCATCCCCGGACATTTCGTGAAGCAAGACATCAGAAAGAACGGCGGCTTCGTATTTGATCCCAACGAATTTACCAACAGCACCGTGGCTCCGGGGACCATCGGCAACGCCCCCCGCTCCATCTGCTGCGGCCCGGGCATTAACAACTGGGACATGAGCTTTTCAAAATCCACACCGATTAAGGAAAGATTGAGAATGGAATTCCGCGCGGACATTTTCAACGTGTGGAACCATGCCCAGTTCTATACCGTGGATGGCAACATTTCCAACCAGGGTTCGACGTTCGGGCAGGTTCTTCACGTGCGAGATCCCCGGCTTGTGCAGTTCGCCCTCAAGTTCAAGTTCTGACGCCTTGGGGGAAGGCGAAGATTTGCGCGGAAGCGTCCCAACCAGGCCGGGGCGTTTCCGCGCGAAGGGTTGAAAACAGGCCGGGGAGCCCGCCTGCCACGGCTGCAGGAAATGGCGAAAGAGGCGTAAACTAAGAAGCGTAGTTCGCCGCAGGAACCACGCAGTTTACCTCGCCCATACTGACCGCAGGGAATAGACCTGCCACAGGTGACCACATAGGAAGGCCTACCTGGATGGAGCAGCAAATGCACGACACACTACAGAAGGAAATCGCCCTGTACGAGAAGCGCACGCCGAAATCGGCGGAAGCGCACAAGAA
>DASSGJ010000488.1:0-4552 GCA_035693545.1 Candidatus Acidiferrum sp. | reverse complement strand
TAAATAAGAAGGTTTCTGCGCAGGAGGGAGGCGGCGGCCATGGGCCGATACTTGATTCCACGAAGGGCCAAAGGAATCAGGGCGATGATGATGAGGGCGTTGAATATCACTGCCGACAAAATGGCGGATTCTGGCGTCTTGAGGTGCATGATGTTCAGCGCATTCAGCACTGGGAACGTCACGGCGAACATGGCCGGAATGATGGCGAAGTACTTGGCAACGTCGTTGGCGATCGAGAATGTGGTCAGGGCGCCGCGGGTCATCAGCAACTGCTTACCGATCTCTACCACCTCGATCAGTTTGGTGGGATTGGAGTCGAGGTCGACCATGTTGCCAGCCTCTTTCGCCGCTTGCGTCCCGGTGTTCATGGCGACGCCAACGTCGGCCTGGGCAAGCGCCGGAGCATCGTTGGTGCCGTCGCCGGTCATCGCCACCAGTTTTCCCCTGCCTTGTTCGTGTCGGATCAGCGCCATTTTGTCTTCCGGTTTGGCCTCGGCGAGAAAATCGTCCACTCCCGCCTGGCGCGCGATGGCCGCAGCGGTGAGAGGATTGTCGCCGGTAATCATCATGGTCCGGATACCCATCGCACGCAGATGATCGAAGCGCTCGCGAATGCCGCCCTTGACGATGTCGGTCAGTTCGATCGTGCCGTAGACGTGATAATTTGCCGCGACAAGAAGCGGTGTGCCGCCGGATTTTGCCACGCGATCCACGTGTTCCTGCACTTCCGGCGGAACCTGCTGTCCTTTTTCGGCGATGTAGCGCTTGATGGCTTCGGGCGCGCCCTTGCGGATTTCCCGCCCGTCCATATCCACGCCGGACATCCGGGTCTGTGCGGAGAAGGGAATGAAGACCGGATTGTGCGGAGCAAGTTCGCGTCCGCGGAGTCCGTATTTTTCCTTGGCCAGGACGACGATGGAGCGGCCCTCGGGAGTCTCGTCGGCGAACGATGCGAGTTGCGCCGCGTTGGCAAGCTCGACGTCGGTCACGCCTGGTGCGGCGTGAAACGCGGTCGCTTCCCGGTTGCCAAGGGTGATGGTGCCGGTTTTGTCCAGGAGCAGGACGTCCACGTCGCCGGCGGCTTCGACCGCCCGGCCGGACATCGCGATCACGTTGCGCTGGATAAGCCGGTCCATGCCCGCAATGCCGATTGCGGACAACAATCCGCCGATGGTTGTGGGGATCAGGCAGACGAGCAGCGAGATGAGGGCGAAGATGCTTTGCGGCGCGCCGGAATAAATGGCGAAAGGCTGAAGCGTGACGACCGCCAGAAGAAAAATAATGGTCAGGCCGGCAAGAAGGATATTCAAAGCAATTTCGTTGGGAGTTTTCTGGCGAGACGCGCCCTCGACAAGGCTGATCATACGGTCGAGGAATGTCTCGCCGGGGTTCGACGTGATGCGCACCTTGATTTCGTCGGAAAGGACGCGCGTGCCGCCGGTTACAGCGGAGCGATCCCCGCCCGATTCGCGAATGACCGGCGCGGATTCGCCGGTGATTGCGGACTCGTCCACAGAGGCCACCCCTTCGATGACTTCGCCGTCGCCGGGAATGAATTCGCAAGCCGCGACCACTACCACATCACCGGCGCGAAGTTTTGAGCTGGGCAGTAACTCCGTGGTTCCATCTTCGTGCAGTTTGCGTGCCTCGGTTTCCGCGCGGGCTTTGCGCAAAGTCTCCGCCTGGGCTTTCCCGCGGCCCTCGGCCATGGCTTCCGCAAAATTGGCGAAGAGGACCGTAAACCAGAGCCACAGGGTAATCTGCATTCCGAACCGGAAATCGCCGTGATGCTGGACGAGATTCGAAACCAGAACCACCAGGGTGATGACTGCGCCGACTTCGACCACGAACATGACCGGGTTTTTCACCATCAACCGGGGATCGAGTTTCCAGAAAGAATCGCGAATCGCATTGGCGAGAATTTTGCGGTCGCCGAAAGAAGTTCCTTTTGCCTGGGGATTCGAAGTCATGGGGTCCTCAAAACGCCTTTCCCGCGTTCATCAGCAGATGCTCCAGAATCGGTCCGAGGCTGAGCGACGGGAAAAAAGTCAGCGCGCCGACGATGACGATCACGGAAATAAGAAGCACCGTGAAAAGCGGCCCGGTGACGGGAAAGGTTCCGAGTGATTCCGGGACATGTTTTTTCGCGGCGAGATTTCCAGCGATGGCGAGAATAGGAATTACCGCGAAGAAGCGGCCAAGAAGCATAACCACGGCCAGTGTCGAGTTGTACCAAAGCGTGTTGGCGTTGATGCCGGCGAAGGCCGATCCATTGTTGCCCGCGCCGGAAGTATACGCGTACAAAACCTGCGAGAGCCCGTGGGGGCCGGGATTGCTGATACCGGCCAGGCCTGCTTTGCTGACGATGGCAATGGCCGTGAAGACCAGAATGGCGAACGATGAAACCAGAATGGAGAGCACCGCCATCTTCACATCGAACGATTCAATCTTCTTGCCGAGGTACTCCGGCGTGCGGCCCACCATCAGCCCGGCGATGAAGACTGAAAGAATTACAAACACGATCATCCCGTAAAGGCCCGAACCGACCCCGCCGAAAACAATTTCCCCGAGCATGATGTTGATCAGGGGAACCATTCCCGCAATGGGAGTCAGTGAATCATGAGCGTTATTCACCGCCCCGCAGCTTGCATCGGTTGTCACCGTGGTGAACAGCGCGGAATCGGCAATGCCGAAGCGGACTTCCTTGCCCTCCATGTTTCCGCCGGGCTGCGTTTCCGAAGCCGTGGTGTTGACGCCCTTCAGCAGGGGATTGCCCCGCGCTTCGAAAGCGTAGGCAACGATTACACCAACCAGGAAGAGGGCGGCCATCGCGCTCCACACTGCCCAGCCATGTTTTGTGGACCCGGTCATACGGCCAAGCGTGTAGGTGAGCGCCGACGGAATGGCGAAGATCATCAGCATCTGAAGAAGGTTGCTGAGCGGCGTAGGATTTTCGAACGGGTGCGCGCTGTTGGCGTTGAAGAAGCCACCACCGTTGGTGCCGAGCATCTTGATGGCTTCTTGCGAAGCGACCGGCCCCTGGGCGATCACCTGAGTCGTGACCGTATCTCGTGATTTGCTGCCGTCGGCGGCCTGCTTTTCGACCGTTTGCGGCTCGACGAGATTTGCCTGTGTGTACGGCCGGAGATTCTGCACCACGCCTTGTGACACGAGCACCAAGGCACCGGCAACACACAGCGGCAAGAGAATCCAGAGCAGGCTTCGCGTCGTATCCACCCAGAAGTTCCCGATGGTTTTCGACTCTTTGCGGGCCACGCCGCGAATCACGGCGATGGCCAGGGCCATCCCAACCGCGGCGGAAGCGAAGTTGTGATAAGCCAGGCCCGCCATCTGCGTGAAGTAACTCATCGTGGATTCAGGGACGTAGGATTGCCAGTTCGTGTTGGTGGTGAACGATACGGCGGTGTTCCAAGCCAGATCGGGGGCAAGATTCGGCAACTTCTGCGGATTGAACGGGGCCCACTGCTGGGTGCGCTCAATCAAATAGAGAAGCAAGAGCGAGACCCCGCTGAAAAGCAGCATCGAAAAGCCGTAGCCCTTCCAGTCCATTTCCCGCGTCTCGTCCACCCCGCATACGCGGTAGATCAGACGCTCGATAGGCCGAAGGAGCGGATCGAGAAAAGTGGGTTTTCGTTCATAGACGCGATAGAGAAACGTCCCCAGCGGCTTCGTCAATAGCAGCACGAGTGAGAAAAAGAGGAAAATCTGGAACCACCCGTTGCCGGTCATGATCAGAACTTCTCCGGTTTCAGCAGGGCGTAGAGCAGATACCCGCAAAGTAAAAGAGAAATCACGATGAGTAGAATGTTTCCTAGCATGGATTTACCCGTTCACTTCAGACGTTCGCAGGCTCGTAAATAGAGGATGCTGACGGCAAAAAAGACAATCGTGCAAATCGCAAAAATAAGGTCGCGCATGATTCGCTCCTGATGCATCCCAGAGTAGCGGAACACCCTAAGAAAAAGGTGAGTCCCACATTAGGGAAACGTAAGCGCAGTCGGGTAAGGCGCTTGGCTTGTCCGGACTAGCCCGGCGTGGGACACTGGAAAGCCATACCCCCAATGGCCGATCAAACTCTCCCTGCTCCTTCCCCAACTGCCGTCGTCGCTGATGCTCGCTTGGAATGGGCTTATTTGCACCTGGGATTCGTGCTGATCGGGATCACCATGACGATGCTTGGCCCGATCCTGCCGTATTTTACGCACCGGTGGAATTTGACAGACGGGCAGGCAGGGCTATTTTTTTCAACCCAATACTTTGGAAGTTTTCTGGGAACGTTGGCAACCAGCTGGCTTCTCCCCCGGTTGGGTTTTTCCAAAGTGATCGGCGCGGGATATCTCTGCTTCGCCCTGGGATTGGCATTCCTGGGGCAGGGGCCGTGGTTTTTCTCGACGGCATTTGTGGCCATATACGGGATCGGTTACGGATTCGCGTGTCCGTCGGTCAACCTGCGTGCGACGCACTTGCCGTCTTCAAACGTGGCGGCGGCGGTAAGCCTGCTGAATTTTTCGTGGGGTGTTGGCGCGGTTTC
>DASSGJ010000487.1:0-2682 GCA_035693545.1 Candidatus Acidiferrum sp. | reverse complement strand
AGAGTTCGACCGCGCGGTGGAACTGCTGAATTCCGCGAAACGCCCGGTGATTCTTGCCGGGCGCGGCATCATGCTTTCGGGCGCGATGCGGGCATTTGAACAGTTCGTGCACACCAGCAATATTCCGGTGGCGATGACGCTCTTGGGCATCGGCTGCTTCCCCGCCAGCGATCCGCTGAATCTGGGGATGATGGGCATGCACGGCGAAGCGTGGGTGAACAACGCGATTCAGGAGGCGGATCTGCTGATCGCGGTGGGGATGCGGTTTGACGATCGCGTCACCGGCGATTTGCGCGTGTATGCGCGAAATGCTCGCAAGATTCACATTGAAGTGGACCGCGCGGAGATTAACAAAAATGTGAAAGTGGATGCGGCCATCATCGGCGATGCGGGGGAAACTCTTGCCGCGCTGCTGCCGCATGTGCACGAGCGTGACCACACCGGATGGCTTGCACACATTACCGGGCTGAAAGGCGATTCCGCGGTGCGCGACATTCAGTCGCTGCCGGACAGCGGGCATCTTTATGCGGCGCACGTCATCAATGACCTTTGGAAAGTGACCGGGGGCAACGCCATTGTCGTCACCGACGTGGGCCAGCACCAGATGTGGGAGGCGCAGTATTACCACCACAACGCGCCGCGTACGCTGATTACTTCGGGCGGGCTCGGCACGATGGGGTTTGCGTTGCCGGCGGCGATTGGCGCGAAGATGGCGCGGCCGGATGCGGAGGTCTGGGTGGTGGTCGGCGACGGCGGATTCCAGATGACCATGTGCGAATTGGCAACGATCGTGCAGGAAAAGATCAGCCTCAAGATCGCGATCATTAATAACGGGTATCTCGGCATGGTCCGGCAGTGGCAGGAATTTTTTTACGACAAACGCTATGTGGCCACGCCTTTGGTCGCGCCAAACTTTGCGGCGCTGGCGAACTCGTTTGGAATTCGGGGAGAAACGGTCGCGGCGCGGAAAGACGTTGTTCCGACGATTGAAGCCGCGCGGAAATCGGAACAGACCGTGCTGATTGATTTCCGGGTGGAGCAGGAAGATTCGGTTTACCCGATGGTGGCGGCCGGCGCGGCGCTGCACGATATGATCCGGCGGCCGAATAATCCGCTGGTGGAGACGGCGACGGAACCGTAGGGACGGGAAGGCGGCTTGAAGCCGCCCTTATGAGGAATGGAGGGCGAGATGCAGACGATTGTTGCTTATGTGGAAAACAAGCCGGGCGTGCTGAACCGCGTGGCTTCGCTGACGCGGCGGCTGGCGATCAATATTGATTCGCTGACGGTGGGGCCGACGGAAAATGTGGAGATCGCGCGGATGACGATTTGCGCGCATACGGACGAACGCGGAGCGACCAGGCTGGAAGCCAGCCTTGAGAAGCTTGTGGATGTGTTGCTGGCGGAGAATATTTCGGACCGGCCGATGCTGGAGCGCGATCTGGCACTGATCAAAGTTGCCGCGGACCAGCAGAACCGGCCGCATTTGATGGAACTGATCAAAGTGTTCCGTGCGCGCGTGGTGGACGTTGCGCCGGAGTCGCTGATCGTGGAAGTTTCGGGGACCGTGGACAAGATTGACGGCTTGCTGGAAGTGCTGCGTCCGTTTGGCGTGCTGGAGATGGCGCGGACGGGGCGGATTGCGATGACGCGCGGGAACGATTTGTTGCGGCCCCCGGCGGAAGCTGAACAGAAAGCCGCAGACAGCAAAACGCCCGCGGACAAGTAGGCGTTCGATCGAAATTCTTGCCGCACGGCGGCGCAAAACGAAAGGAACGAAATGGCAAACCTGTATTACGACAAAGACGCGGACCTGGCGTTGATCCAGAACAAGAAGGTCGCGATTATCGGCTATGGCTCGCAGGGACATGCCCACGCGTTGAATCTTCGCGATTCCGGCGTTTCCGTGATGGTGGGATTGCCCGAGGGAAGCGCTTCACGGGCGAAGGCGGAGAAGGACGGGCTGACCGTGAAGAGTCCGGCGGAAGCCGCGGCGTGGGCCGACGTGATCATGATCCTTGCGCCGGACACGCGGCAGCCGAAGCTTTATAAGGACGCGATTGAGCCGCACCTGACGCCCGGGAAGACGCTGATGTTCGCACACGGTTTCAATATTCGGTTTGGCGCGATCAAGCCGCCGAAGACCGTGGACGTGACCATGATTGCGCCGAAGGCGCCAGGGCATCGCGTGCGTGAAGTGTTTGTGGAAGGCGGAGGGACACCCGCGCTGATTGCCGTGGAGCAGGACGCGAGCGGCCATGCGAAGGCGCAGGCGTTGGCTTATGCGAAGGGGTTAGGTACGACTCGAGCCGGCGTTCTGGAAACTACTTTTACCGAGGAAACGGAGACCGACCTTTTCGGCGAGCAGGCCGTTTTGTGCGGCGGCGTCAGCGAATTGATCAAGGCCGGATTCGAAACGCTGGTTCAGGCGGGGTATCAGCCGGAAGTGGCGTACTTCGAATGCCTGCACGAACTGAAGCTGATTGTGGACCTGATTTATCGCGGCGGGCTCAGCTACATGCGTTATTCCGTCAGCGACACGGCCGAGCAGGGGGATTATCACGCGGGGAAACGCATTGTGACGCAGCAGACGCGTGAGGAGATGAAGAAACTTCTCGCGGGCATCCGCGACGGCAGCTTCGCCAAGGCTTGGATCGAGGAAAACGAAAAGGGCTGCCCGAA